>CBDUQU010000038.1:0-22057 GCA_965369445.1 uncultured bacterium
GCTCTTACGAGACTCCCCTGGGTCAGATTCCTGTGGATACCACTCTGGCAGGGCAGATAGCTGATGCGAGCAAAAAGGTCTTTCTTTCCGACAAGGGGCACAGTTTTGTGGGGATGAGAGGAGAGCACGCTCTGGAAGTTGAGCTTCCCTTCCTTCAACTAGTATTGGGCAAATTCAAGCTGGTTGCCATCGTCGTTGCTGACCAGGACTGGGTCACCTGCGAAGCGCTGGGAGAAGCTCTGTCGAAGACCCTCAAGGGAAAGAGCGCCCTGATCGTAGCCAGTACCGACCTGTCGCATTTTCATCCGTACGATGAGGCGGTTAGATTGGACAACATCGTGATGAACCATGTGAACTCCTTTGATCCCGAAGAACTCCACTCCGATTTGGCCTCCAAAGTCTGCGAAGCCTGCGGAGGAGGCCCGGTGGTGGCCACCATGCTCGCAGCCAAGGGATTGGGAGCAGATAAGGCCAAGGTCTTAAAGTATGCCAACTCCGGAGACGTAACTGGTGACAAATCCGGTGTGGTCGGATATATGGCGGCCGTCATCTACGACTCTGAAGCAGCCGCTGAAGGCAGAAGGGAGTCGGAAGAAAAGAAGGTGGGGATTGAATCCGGTCTCTCCGAGGATGACAAGGAGACGCTGATGAACATCGCCCGGACCACCATAGAGCACAGGGTGAAGGGAGAAGCTCCGCCGGAGTTTGAAGTCGACTCGCCCATCTTAAAGGAGAACCGCGGAGCCTTCGTCACCATTCACAAGCAGGGGCGTCTGAGAGGATGCATCGGCTACATCCAGGCCATCAAGCCCCTCTACGTCACCATTCAGGAGATGGCAGAGGCTGCAGCCCTCAACGACCATCGCTTTCCTCCGGTGTCTTTAGACGAGCTTGGCGTTCTTGATCTGGAGATATCCGTTCTTACCCCCTTGCGAAAGATCAAGGACGTGGATGAAATAGAGGTAGGGAAGCACGGGATCGTGCTGAAAAAAGGATACCACCAGGGGGTCTTCCTACCGCAGGTAGCCACGGAGCAGGGTTGGGATCGGACCACCTTCCTCAACGAAATCTGTTTCAAGGCGGGCATTCACGACAAGAACTGCTGGAAGGATGAGGACGCGGAGATATTCATCTACTCAGCGGAAGTGTTCAAAGAGAAGAAATAAGTACCCGGTCCTTTCGATAAATGAAAACACTAACAATAACCCTATTCCTGGGATTGACCTCGGTCTTGTTGCTCCTCATCGGATGGATGGGGTTGTTTAGAAAGCAGACAGACGAAAACCTCAACTTAGCGGCCCTGACTCCTGCACCTCTGGCTTGCATTTTCAAGGGGGAACTGGAGAGGAACGAGTCTCTGTATCTTTCCCTCCTGAGGAAGGGTCTTTCCTATCAGTTGACTTATGAGCTGACCTCAGCCCTCAAAGGTAAATTTGACTTGAGAAAATCTCTGCCAGGAGACTCCTATACTCTGCTGGCCACCCGGGATTCCATCCTATCCTTCGAGTACCAAAAGGGAATGCGTGAAAGATGCATCTTGACAAGAGAAAATGGTGAGATGAAGACGGTGGTTGAGCCGGTCGAATTCCAGTGTATCGTAAAATCACTTCAGGGGGAGATCGAGAGTTCTCTCTGGCTCTCCATGGTAGGCCTGTGCCAAAGCCCGGAGCTGATCATGAAGCTCACCGAGGTCTTCGAGTGGGAGATAGACTTCCTGACCGAACCGCGGAGGGGGGACAGGTTCAGGGTGATGTTCGAGGAGTATCACAAGGATGGCAGTTTTGTCAGATACGGCGATATTCTGGCGGCGGAGTATAGTTCAGGCGACGAGGCTCATCAGGCAGTGCTTTATCGATCTCCCCACGGGCGCAAGGCGTATTTCGACCCCACGGGCAAGTCGGTGAGGAAGGCATTTTTGAAGTCTCCTTTAAATTACCGGCGGATCAGCTCCCGCTTCTCCTATAGCCGCTTCCATCCGATCTTCAAGAGATATCGACCGCACCTGGGAGTAGATTATGCCGCTCCGGTGGGCACTCCGGTGGTGGCATCTGGAGATGGGGTGATCTCGTTCGCCGGTTGGAAAAGGGGCTTTGGGAAAATCGTGGAGATTCGCCATCCCAACGGTTTCGTCACCATGTATGGACACCTTTCCCGCTTCGCCAGGGGAATCACGAGAGGAGCAACGGTAAGGCAGAAGGACCTGATAGGATACGTGGGGAGCACCGGGTGTTCCACCGGCCCGCACTTGGATTATAGGGTGAAGGCGGATGGAAGATACGTAAACCCTCTCAGGATGGTTGCTCCTCCCACCGATCCAATCAGAAAAGAATATCGGGAGGATTTTCGAAAGAACTGTGCTAACCTCCTTTACGCGCTGGATCTTCTCACTGGCAAGAACCTTCTCGCCTCTTTGGGTGTCAACGAATGATCACCTCCGATAGATTCCCCCGATTATCCTTTGTGCTCTAATCTTAAGCCGGGCGCTATGAAGAAGCTGCTGGAGAAGCTGGGCTTTGGCTGGGTTCTCAATTCCGGGGAAGAGACTCAGGCGGTGTCCCTGTCCGAAATAAACCCGGTTCCCCTCCTGGGCAGGTTCGACTCAGGTTTTGCGTTGTCTGACTACAGCATATCGCAAGGTTCGCGGCGGAAAAGAACTAAGGTGGGTGATCTCTTATACAGGTTCAAATACGAGAGGAGCCGGAACGCTGGCTTGATTCTGACTGAATTGGCTTCCGATTTCATAAACAGGCAAAGCTCGTTTAGATCTTCTCACGTAATGCTCACGGTTCCCCCTTCTTTCAAGAGTCGCTCACTCGATCCTATTTCCCTCGTGGCGGAGAGGATAGAGGAAAGAACGCAAATTCGCTGGGAACGAGACGCTCTAAGAAGAACCAGGCTCACCAAACCTCAGAAGGCTCTTCGCGACAGGACTCTCAAGAAGTTGAACGTGCTCAACACTTTTCGACCGGCAAAGCCTCTAAACCTCAACAGGAAAAAGGTACTGTTGATTGATGATATATGTGCTTCCGGGGCCACACTAAACGACATCTCAGACATCCTAAGGGAGGAGAAAGCGACAGAGATAAACGTCCTGGTTCTGGCAAGAACCCAGTTCTCTGTGGGGATTGGGGCCTCCATGTAACGAATTCAAGCTCTATTCTCATGCTGCGGGCGCTGTGATGGCCAGATGAGATTCGCCCTGGACAAAGCTGGATTTGGCGGACGGGCCTCCGTCGTTTCGCCCGAGATTCAGAGATTACTGGAGTTCAGTGACTCAGTCAGATTCACTGGTGTTCGCTTATTTCGCGAGCACCACCTTAAATCATCCGTTGTAATCTCATACAGATAGCGTGGCAGGGCCTCAACCAGAGCGTTTCCGTCAAACATCAGTGCCGGGTCATCCGTTTAATTAAGCACCATTGGCAACATTTGCCCTTGATTGTCCAATTATGAGTAAACCTGCTAAGATAAAACCGGTTGCGTTGTTTCTCGGTGGCTGGCTGGCCGTTTTTGCAGTCCTATTCCCGCAAGGCGTGGTTATGTGCATCGGTGAACCTGCGGCTGTGGAATTGGGAATTCTCGGTGACGTTTGCTGCGATGAACATTCTGCTCTGACAATGATTCTAGCAGGTGTGCCCGCATGTCTACCCACCAACACCTGTGCTGATTGCACCCATATTCAAGCCACAAGCTGGCACTATCGCTCGGTTCGTAAGCTTGGCAAGGATTTCGGCCGGAACGCGAATACTAGGGGCCAACCTGTTGGCACTCCTGCCCCAACATTTGACAATCTCGACAAAAACGTTACCAGCGTCCGGCTCTCAGTTGCCGACCCGATTCCACCGTTGCTCCTGAAGCATCTTTCTACGTCGGTTCTTATCTGCTGATTTCCCCCTCATATACCGTACGATAATCCCTCTGCACATGACTTAATGCCTGCCCCTGGGGAAGCCCAGCGGCTGAAGCATTATACATTTGCGCCACAGGTGCGTTGGTAAGGGCATCGGTGTCGGCCCTGTGGTCCAAATATCACGCCTTTACATCAGGAGAGAGGAGTATGAAGAAACCCAACATAGATCACAAAACTATACTTTTGGGTACGATTATCCTGTTAGCCACTTTGCTCGCGGCGCAGGCTCAGGAGCTTGGGAGGCAGTGGAAGGACCCCTTTCCTTCGGGGACGGACACTTCAACTGTCATCTCCAACTCGTTGACTCTGGATATGGCGCTTCGATTGGTGGCCCAAGGTAATTCGTCTCTACGGGCCAGCCGGATGCAGCGTGAGGCGGCCCGGGGATTGGTCATTCAGGCAAACCTGAGACCGAACCCTGAGCTGGAGTTGGAAAGTGAAGACGTTAGCGGTGATTTGACCGGCTTCCGCGAGTCGGAGATGGTGATCCTGCTTTCTCAGGAGCTTGAGTTGTGGGGGCAGAGAAAAGCACGCCGAAAGGCTGCAGTTCGTGACATGGAGACGGTGAATTGGGAGACCAGGGTCGAAGACTTTGACATCTATGCGGAAACCAAGGCGCGATTCTACGCGTTGCTTCATGCTCAGAATAAAGTCAGAATGACGGAAGAAGCTGCCCGGCTTGCCCATGAGGTGGCAGAGGCGGCCACGATTCGGGTAGAAAAGGGAGCAGCCCTCTCCTCCGAGCAGCTGCTTGGCCAGCTCGGGTTTGAGCGAGCCCGGACAGAGGTGACACTCGCAGAAACCGAGTTGGAAAACGCCCGGCGAAATCTGGCCGCACTCTGGAGAGGAGGCGAACAGGATTTCAGGGTCGTCGACTCTGACCCGTCTACCGCAACTTTGCCCGATTTGGCCGTTCTGAAATCATACTTGGAGCAAAGTCGTGTGGTGGTTGGGTGGACCCTTGAGGAAGCAAGCGTAAATGCGTTGCTGAATCTGGAGAAGGCCAATAGGCTGCCCAGCCCGACTCTAAGCGGCGGCTATAAACGATCGGAGGCTGACCGGACAAATACGTTTCTGGTCGGGCTCGGAATGCCGCTTCCGCTTTTCAATCGGAATCAGGGCACCATCAGTTCACTCCGCGTTCAGTCAGAGGCACTAAAATCCGCACGGGAACAAGCACTGGTGAATACTGAAGCTGAGCTTGAAGCGATTCATCGAAGGTTCAACACACTTCTGGAAAACCGCGCATCGCTTGACACTCTAATCCTGCCGAAAGCCGAGGAGGCCTACCGGTCACTGAAGCGCGCCTATGCACTGGGAAGGATACCCTACGTCACCTTACTTGAGGGAGAACAGAGCCTGATTGAAGTACGCTTCGAGCTTACCGACCTGGATTTGGCCATCAACCAGAAAATCATTGCTCTAGAGCAGCTGTTGGGAATTAGCTTGAAAAACATAATGATCAACCAACGAAGGGAGTAGTCATGTTTTGTGATTTCAATTCTAAACGATCTGTCTCCTGTCAAATCATGGTCTTTGCCTCGCTGCTCTGCTGGCTCTGCCTGCCTATCGCCACGCGGGGAGAAGTAGGACACAAACATGAAGAGACAAAGAAAACCGGGAGTGAACAGCATGAAGAACTAGGTGCCCAGGGACAAATGGGAGATCAGGCGGATGAGCATGATCACGACGAGCATCAAGATGTGGTTCACCTCAGTGACGCCGAAATGGAGGAATTCGGAATCGAGGTCGACGTCGCAGGTCCCGGCAAACTTCACATAGAGATAGTCGTTCCCGGCGAAGTCGCAGTCAATTATGATAAACTGGCTCACATTGCCCCCCGCTTTCCCGGTGTCGTGACAGAAGTCAGAAAGCACATCGGCGATCACGTCAGAAAGGGTGAGGTTCTGGCTGTTATTGAGAGTAATGAAGGATTGACACCCTATGAAATGAAATCCTTCATAAATGGAACTGTGCTCGAAAAACATATGACTCTCGGTGAGGTTCATTCCGAGGATGTGGCGGCCTTTGTAATAGCTGACCTGGATACGGTCTGGATAAATCTCAGTATTTATCAAATGCATTTGCCAAAGGTGGCAGTCGGGCAGAAGGTAATCATTTCGGCCGGGCAGGGAGTACCCGACGCGAAGGGAGTCATCTCTTACATCTCACCGTCCGTCGATGAGCACACAAGAACTGCTACGGCAAGAGTTGTGTTACCCAATCGCGGAGGACAATGGCGACCGGGCCTCTTCGTTGGAGGGACAATTACGGTGGAGGAGAGTGAAGTTACCCTTCTGGTGCCCAAGTCGGCCTTGCAGACAATGGATGGCCAGACCGTCGTTTTTGTTGATGAGCATGAGGATTTCCTGGCGCAGCCTGTGGAGATCGGACGCTCCAACGAGACCTGGGCTGAAGTGCTCTCCGGGCTCATGCCCGGCCAGGAATATGTCAGCCAAGGCGGTTTTGTGCTTAAAGCCGAGCTGTTAAAAAGTGCATTCGGAGATGAGCATTGTCATTAAAGCAGGAGGTATCTTGAAATGATGGAGAATGTAATAAACCTTGTCCTTCGTAACCGCCTCCTACTGCTGGTGATCGGGGTGTTGGTGATAGCAGGTGGGTACCTGAGCTACACCAGGCTCCCGGTGGACGCCTTTCCCGATGTTTCACCCAACCTGGTTCAGGTTTACACCGTCACCGAAGGACTGGCGCCGGAAGAAATAGAGAAATACGTCACCTATCCTATTGAGGCCGCGATGAACGGTCTCCCCGGAATCGAGAAAATCCGCTCCGTATCAAACTTCGGCCTGTCTGTGGTAAGCGTCTATTTCGAAGATGGAATGGACATCTATTTTGCCCGCCGTCTGGTGGAGGAAAGGCTTCAGGAAGCGCGGGAGCAGATCCCCGAAGGGTTTGGCGAGCCTCAGATGGGTCCCATTTCAACCGGCATGGGTCTTGTCCTCTTCTATTATCTGGAAGACGAGACCGGGACGAAAACGCTTGAGGAACTAAGGAGCATCCAGGACTGGTTGGTCAAGTTCCACCTTCAAACCGTTCCCGGCGTAACCGAGGTACTGGGCATCGGCGGCTACGAAAAGCAGTATCAGGTGATCGTCCATCCCGACAATCTGCTGCGCTACGATCTCTCACTGGCCGAGGTAATCGAGAAGATCAGAGCCAACAACCTGAATGTGGGCGCGCAGTTCATCACCAAGAACTCCGAGGAGTTTGTGGTTCGTTCAGTCGGACTTGCATCCACAATTGAAGATCTGGAAAACATCGTGATCAAATCCGAAAGCGGCACACCGATCTTTCTGGGGCAGTTGGCTGACATTAAAGTTGGGGGAGCCATTCGCCGCGGTCTTCAGACCCGCGATGGCATCGAGGAGGTCGTCGCCGGTACCGTGATCAAGCTGTTTGGGACCAACTCGTCGGCCGTGATAGGGCGAGTGGAACAGAAGATGGAGGAAATAAACAAAATCCTGCCGGTTGGAGTCAGGATCGTCCCCTACTACCAGCAGCGAACACTTGTGGAAGCATGCGCCGCAACAGTCAGAAACGCGCTTGTCGCAGGCATCGTGCTGGTGGTCCTCATCCTAATGATCTTCTTAGGAGTCTTTCGTCCAAGTGTGGTGGTGGCCGTCGCCATTCCGTTCTCGGTGTTGTTCGCCTCAATCTGGATGAAACAGCTGGGTATCTCAGCCAACTTAATGTCGCTGGGCGGGCTGGCTATCGCCATCGGGATGATGGTAGACGGAAGTATAGTCATTGTCGAGAACGTGGATCGCATGTCAAGGATATCCAAATCTTCCGAGCCGTTCATTCACCTGGTGGCACGCGCCTGCGTTGAAGTTGTTCGACCCATCGTCTCTGCAATCTCCATCATCATCATTGTCTTTCTTCCACTCTTCACGTTGCAGGGTGTTGAAGGCAAAATGTTTCGGCCACTGGCTTCTACCCTGGCCCTGGCCATGTTTGGATCACTCATCTTTGGCGTTTTACTGGCTCCTGTCTTATCCTCGCTGCTTATGCGAAGACCCAGGATCAAAGAACCACACGGGGGCGAGAAACAAATATGGTTGCTGCGCTGGCTGTCGAGGCTTTATCGTCCGCTGGTGACATTCTTAGTAGCCCGCAGGCGCCTGGCATTGCTCCTCGTGCTGGTGTTGATTTTGATAGGTATAGCAATCTTTCCTCAGTTGGGGTCCGAGTTCACTCCAACGCTTCAGGAGGGCACCATCACCCTGCGGCTGGCGATGGCGCCGTCGATTTCCATCGGCGAGAGCAAGCGAATGACCATGATTGTTGAGCGGCGTCTGATGAAAATCGATGAGGTAACCGGGGTGGTTTCCAGAGTTGGGAGAGGCGAGGTCGGCGCCCATTCTCATCCGGTAAACAGCGTAGAGACATTCATATCCCTGAAGCCTCGAGACCAGTGGGTGAACGCCAAAACACAGGAGGAATTAACCGACTACATTCGTGACCAGTTGGGTGACGTCCCCGGGGTTCTGACCAGCTTCACCCAGCCGATCAAAATGACGGTTGACGAGCTGCTGGAGGGTGTCCGCGCCGAGCTGGCGATCAAACTTTTTGGCGACGACCTGGATGCCCTCAAGAGAAAGGCAGATGAAATTGCCGGGGCCATAAGCACCGTGCCAGGAGCTGTAGACGTTCAGGCGGATCAGGTTACCGGAAGCCCGCAATTGCTGATTCGCGTAAACCGCCAGGCAATTGCACGTTACGGAATCAACGTTAGCGACGTCCAGGAGGTCATCGGTGCGGCGGTCGGAGGAGAGACCGCAGGGCAGATCTTCGAGGGAATCAAACGGTTCGATATCCTGGTTCGTTTTGACCAGGCTCATCGAAACACGCCCGAAGCGATTGGCCAGATCCTGGTGCAAGCGCCTGCAGGTGCGTGGGTGCCGCTTCAGGAGCTTGCTACAATTCAAGAAACAGTCGGACCCAGGCAGATAACCCGCGAAAACAACCAGCGTTTTATCACCATCCAGTGCAACGTTTCCGGCCGTGATATCGGTTCGTTCGTGAAGGAGGCGCAGCGGACAATCGACAGCGAGATTCAACTGCCGCCTGGTTATTTTGTTACCTGGGGCGGTCAGTTCCGGCTTCAGCAGGAGGCGAACAGGCGGCTGGCAGTGGTTATTCCCATTACCTTGTTATTGGTCTTCGTTCTGTTGTTCTCCACTTTCAACTCGCTTAAGAATTCGCTGTTGATTCTTCTGAACGTCCCCTTGGCGCTGGTTGGCGGTGTAGCCGCCCTGTGGCTCTCCGGCCAGAATCTTTCTGTCCCAGCCTCGGTTGGGTTCATCGCGCTTTTCGGCATAGCGCTGGGGAACGGAATGGTTCTGGTCACATACATAAACCAGTTGGTGCGAGAGGGAATGTCCGTTGATGAGGCATCGGTGCAGGGCGCTTCCTTGCGGCTAAGACCGGTCTTAATGACTGCACTCACCACCGCCCTGGGATTATTGCCACTGTTATTTTCCCACGGTATCGGGAGTGAGGTGCAGCGGCCATTGGCAACTGTAGTGGTCGGCGGTCTGATAACCTCCACTGTCCTAACCCTCTTGGTGATCCCGGCCATTTACAAGTGGTTTGCCGATGTCCCTGAAAAAGAAGCCGTCTCGAACATTTAGGAGGCTTAAACATGAAAGAGATCAAAGCATATATAAAACCTCATAAACTTTCTGAGGTAACGATGGCCCTTCATCAGATGAAGGGCCTTACCGGCATGAGCGTTACGGACGTGCGTGGATTCGGGCGTACCAGAACCACGGATGCTCATCACCGAACTATCGATGATCTGGAAGATTATGTCCCGCACGTTAAGATCGAGATTGTATGCGAAGATGAACTGGTCGAACTGGTTATCTCCACCATTGAAAAAGCAGCTCACACAGGTCTTCACGGAGATGGCAAGATATATGTCTCTGACATAGAGAACGCCATCCGAATCAGCACGGGCGAGAGGGGTGAGGAGGCGGTCTGAAACGTCGAACCAGGTTTGTAAATCATGCGCTCCGCTTAGTCCGACTGAGTCCTGCCGGCCGTCAGGAGCAGTGCCCATTCTCGTGAGCTTCCTTGCCACTCTCGAGCTAACCAGACAGGATTACCACAAGGCTTCCGCGGCTCGGACCAACCGACCTTGGAATCTCCTCCTACGTTTGGAGGCACGAATCTTGCCCGGAAGGTTTTGTCTATTAACCTGTCAGGGAACCATTGAGTCCTGTAAATGCGACACTATCTTCCAATAATTAGTATCTCTTCAATTTGCACTTGATATTTAACCTCCTTTCCGGTAATTTCAGCCTAAGGGATTTAGATAACAGTGAAGAGGTGCAAGTTGGACTATAGAGCCTATGTGATAGCACTGAGGGAGAAGGCCAGGTTGGGACCCAAGACCTTTCAACAGCTTCTTCTGACTTTTGGCTCACCGGAGCGCGTATACCAAGCTTCGGTGGAAGAGCTTTCCTCTTTTCCCCGAATCAGTCCCGAAAAGGCTGAGAAGATTCTTGAATCGGAGGAACTGTTGCCTGAGATAGAAGAACATCTTCTTTATCTGGAAAAACAGGGAATTGGTATCCTGACCATATTAGATGGTGATTATCCCCAACTGCTAAAACAGATCGACGATCCCCCACCTCTTCTCTATTTTAGGGGAGAATTTCCAATTCAAAGTATTCAATCTATCGCTGTGGTGGGTACTCATAACGCAACGGCGGCGGGAATAGAAAAAGCGGTCCAAATCGGGACAGCCTTAGCCAAAAGAAAAGTGGTGGTAGTGAGCGGACTTGCGAGGGGAATTGATTCCGCCGCCCATATCGGGGCCGTCAAAGGAGGTGGAAAGACTTACGCCATCTTTGGAGCAGGCTTGAATAATATTTATCCTTCCGAAAATGTTCCCTTAGCAGAGCAGATATCTAAAAGCGGAGCTTTGATCACGGAGTATGACTTGAATGTGCCGGTCAAGGTGGGTCGATTGATGGCTCGGAACAGAATCGTGGTAGGATTGTCTCAAGCGGTTATAGTAGTAGAAATAGAAGAGAAGAGCCCGGGCACCATGGATGCGGCCAGCCTTGCCATAAAACTGGGGAAGCCCCTTTTTGTGATGAGAAAGGAGGGCTCCCATAAGGTGGACGAGTTGGTGGCAGGAGGTGCGGTTATCTTAGAGGGGGTTGAACGTCTGGATCTGGTAACAGATTATCTTTAGGCAGGATCCCACGTTCCACCTTCGACCATCTGTTCGGCTCGATGAATCGGGTAGCTACGAAGAGCGAAAGCAAGGCACTTTTTGGAGCTCCGGGACAACGTAAATAGAGCTATGAAGAAGTATCTCGATCACAACCAGGCGGTGAAAAGGCTTCAAAAGCTGGTGGACGAAGCCTGCGAGAAGATAAAGAGCGGCAAGCTCACCTTAGGCGAGGCCCGAAAAGAGGCGGCTTTGGTGAGACTGAAGGCGGAAGAACTGATCCCGTCTGAGATGGACAAGTTTGATCTTATCTATGCGCCCAGATTCAACAGATTGATCGATCAGTTCCTGATGCCCAAGCTGAAGGATGATTCGTCGAAATGATCTCCAATCCTTCGGATGAATACCTGACCGTAAGAAGCTTGGCTCGCGCCAAAACAAAGGTGGAAGGCTCGATATTTATTGCCACTGCCATCCCCGTAAATTCGGAAGAAGAGGCTAAGGGTTCGATTCGGAAAATCTGCGGAGAGTTTTTTGATGCCACTCACAATTGTTTCGCCTTCCGCATTAAAAGCGCCGGTGGCGAGAGAGAAAGAGCCAGCGATGCCGGAGAACCGAGGGGCACCGCAGGAATGCCCATACTGTCTGCCATCCAATCGGAGAATCTCTGTAACGTTCTGGTGGTGGTGACCCGCTACTTCGGGGGAGTGAAGCTCGGAACCGGAGGACTTTCTCGTACCTATCGGCTGAGCGCTCAGAGTGTGCTGCAAAGGGCTGAGAAGGTCACCAGGTGGATTACATCGGAGATGACTTTATCATATCCTCCCAACACCACCGGAAAGGTAAATCAGATCTTCGCCAAGTACGGCATTCGGGTTAAGGATCAGGGTTACGACGATAGCCCCACCGCGAGAGTTGAGGTAAGAATGAGCCTGTTAGACAAAGTGAAGAAGGCTCTTGTCGAGGTCACCAATGGTCAGGTCAAGTTCAAATCGTAAAATGAAGTATGATTGCCTCGGTCTGGGCGTAAATGCAGTGGACTACCTCTGCATCCTGGATCCGTATCCTCATCTCGATGACAAGGTGGACGTGAAAAAGTCTTCGATCCAGGGTGGTGGCCCTGTGCCCACCGCAATGGTGACTCTGGCAAAGCTGGGAGCCAGGGCGTGCTACGTCGGCAAGGTGGGAGATGACCCGGAGGGCGAATTCGTTGCGGCTCAGTTTGAAAAAGAGACAGTGGATACCCGGTATCTGGTGGTGGATAAAAAGGTGAAGACGGCCAGAGCTTTTGTCTGGGTGGATGAGGGGTCGGGAAAACGGACGGTTGCTTTGGACAGAGATAAAAAGAATCGTCTGAAGAGAACCGAGCTCAACTTCATGAATTCGGTTTCGACTCGATTCGTGCACCTTGACGCCCGCGAGCCCGAAATCAACATATCGGTGGCTCGATGGGCAAGAGAGCAGAATGCGGAAGTATGCCTGGATGTGGGAAGTCTGAGAGACGGCGTGGAGGAGGTCTTTCCGCTCGTCGACCACTTGATCGTATCGAAAAGGTTTGCCTGTGGATTTGTCAAAACATCCGATCCTTTCGAGGCATGCCGGGCGTTGATGAAGAAGAAATTTAAAACCGTAGTGGTGACCGTCGGCGAGGAGGGGTGTATATGCGGGGCAGACGGTAAGTTTTTTCATTCACCCGGTTTTCGGGTGAAAGTGGTCGATACCACCGGAGCGGGAGACGTTTTCCACGGTGGTTTTATCTACGGGCTTCTCAAGAGATGGTCTTTGAGAAAAACCACAAGGTTTGCCAATGCCTGCGCGGCCCTGAAATGCCGGAAGCTGGGAGGGAGAGCAGGAATACCAACATTGAGGGAAGTTGAGGGCTTCATAGGTAACTTTAGCTGAGGGCGGTAACCATAAGTAGGGGAGAGGATTAGTTTGTCCCTGCGCAGCGAGGAAATCTCATGTTTTGTTCACTACTGGAAAGAGTTGTCGAGTTTGACACCTACCTGTTCTTTCTTCTTAATTCCAGGGCACAGAACGTCGTTTTAGACCTCTTGATGCCGATCTTGACTAATCTGGACTACTGGCGCATCCCCATAGTTTTGTTAGCTATGTCGCTTCTGGTCTTTGGAAATAAGAGGGGGCGAGTAGCCGTCTTGCTTCTGATCTTGGGAATCACCTTGAGTGACCAAGTCTGCAATAATGTGTTCAAACCGCTAGTGGAAAGAGTACGGCCCTGCAATGTTCTGGACAACGTGAATCTATTGGTAAACTGCACTAAATCTTTTTCGTTTCCTTCCTCTCACGCCACCAATATCTTCACGGGAATGATTGTCTTTTCGTTCATTTATCCCAAGCTGAGGATTGGCTTGCTGATTTTTGCGGCACTCGTAGCATACTCACGGGTGTATGTGGGAGTTCACTATCCTTTTGATATACTGGCAGGAACGGTTCTGGGCATTCTATGTGCCTTCACCATAATAGCTCTCTACAAGCTGCTATCACGGAGATTTCCGGGAGTTCTATATGCAGAAGAAATTGGGAAGAATCGAAATAAAGCTCACTCAGGGTGACATAACTGAGCAAGAGGTCGAGGCTATCGTGAACGCGGCCAATAACCATCTGTGGATGGGAGTCGGCGTGGCTGGAGCTATCAAGAGAAAAGGCGGCATTGAGATCGAAAAGGAGGCTATGAGCAAGGGCCCGATACCTGTCGGCGAAGCAGTGGTGACGGGGGCGGGAAGCCTGCAAGCCAAGTACGTGATTCATGCCGCAGTCATGGGGCAGGACTTGAAGACGAGTGAAGAACACATAAGAAATGCCACCCTCAACAGCCTGAAGAGAGCGGAAGAGCTAAAGATCGAATCGATAGTTTTTCCTGCCTTCGGGACCGGCGTGGGAGGATTCCCCGTCGACGAGTGCGCCCGGATAATGCTCGACGCTGTCGGGGATTTCTCAGGGGAAGCACAATTCGTAAAACAAGTTC
Organism: uncultured bacterium; assembly: GCA_965369445.1. Classification (GTDB taxonomy): domain Bacteria; phylum Zixibacteria; class MSB-5A5; order MSB-5A5; family SM1-73; genus SM23-73-3. The sequence goes on from CBDUQU010000038.1 coordinate 14,104, forward strand.
AGTTTGTACTTTTTGACAAGAAAAGCTACGACGCTTGGAGTGTTCGGCTTTAGCTGAACCTAGGGTCTGCCGAGAGGCAGACCCTCCAGCGAAGGGAGACTTTCGGGCATGAGTATAGGAGACAGAACGTGGAGTGTCCGGCTTTAGCCGGACCTAGGGTCTGCCTAAAGGCAGACACTCCAGGAGGCGGGGGATTTTCAGATATGAAGGAAAGGACAGGTTTCAAACGCCATAAGCCACTCCACCTATATTTGGATGAGAAGATATATTTCGTAACCGTTTCCACCTTGAACAAAGAAAAAATGATCAATACCAGTGCCAAAAAGAGGGTTGTAAAGAAGAGACTGGAAGAGGCTTCTATCAAGTATAAAGCTAAGACCTATGCCTGGGTCATACTACCCAATCACTATCATACCCTTTTTCGGTTTAGAGAAAAGCAAGACTTAGGCAGGTTCATAGGTTTCGTAAACGGCGGGAGCTCGTTCGAACTCAATCGATTGGAGAACAAAAGGGGAAGACAGGTCTGGTGGAATTACTGGGACAACTGTATAAGGGACGAACAAACATTTTACAGGAGGTTCAACTACATCCACCACAACCCGGTCAAGCATGGCTACGTCAAGAGATGCGAAGATTACGAATTCTCCAGTTACAATCATTACTTAAGAAAGTTGGGTAAGGAGTATATGGATAGCATTTTTGCCCAATATCCAATCATTGACTTCACGGATAGAAACGATGAATTCTAGGATTTTGGAGTGTTCGGCTTTAGCCGAACTGCGGGTCTGCCCAAAGGCAGACACTCCAGATCGGTTGCAGGTCCGAGCGTTAGATTCACTCCTTGACTCTGGAGTGTTCGGCTTCAGCCGAACAGGGTCTGCCTAAAGGCAGACACTCCAAATGCTCCCGCCCATCACATCGGATCCCACGGGGGCAGCACGATTGGATCGGTTTTCAGAATGTCCAATACGTGCTTAGGCAAGTGTTTCTTGTGGATTATCACCTTGTAGATGTATTCATCGAACCACTCATCGTACATGGTCCAGTAGCCCTTGTCGCCTTTCTTATCGCCCCAGCTGTTTTCCACTAACCACTTTTTCGGTCTCCCTTGGAGTGTATCCACGCCCACGAATACCATAGCATGCGTGGAGTGGCTTTCCCGATAGCGAAACTTATCTGCTTTACTCATGGAGAAGTCCATTCCGTAGAAAGTCTCATAGTCGTGGATATCGGGAGCCAGGATGCCGTATTCGGAGTTACTCTCTTTGCCCACATCACAGGAAAAATATACCGGTTGGTTATCCAGCAGCTGCTTTAAGATGAACTGTCTCATCTGTTCGGTGTCCAAGTTAATGAAGACGTTGTCCGGTCGATCATAGATGTTTCGGGCAAAGCGCATTTGATAGAGCTTGTTATAAGGGCGCACCGCGTGATTGTAGATGGGGACGTAGTCTCTGAGATCGATGTCCACCACCTCTTTGAAGAAGCTCCGGGGCGTGTAAGTTTTGACCTCGCTCAGCACTGAATCTTTGCTTTCGTATCGCCACTGGAACTCTTCGGGAGGTACGCCGAAGTTGAGCACCAACATTCGGTAGACCTCTTTGAGCATTTCAACCTTATGCTCTCTTAATTCACCAACGCTTGCCCCGCTCTGGCTCATCTCCCTCAAAAGTGATGCATCCTTTCGGAGTTTGCGGCTGATGAGCCGATCCATCATCTTTGTATTGCTCGTTTGCTCGCTCTCCGGCATCACGCTCTTGGGAACAACCCCGTATTTCTCGATCAACCCCACAACATATATCCATAGACCACCGTCCGAAAAAGGACTCTGGAGTATCATGGTAAGCTCTCTATCCAGAGGATCACGGTCGCGGGTTTCGATGATGAGCTCCAAGAAGGTGTTCGCTTTTTCAAACTTATCCCAGAAGAAGAGATAGCTCTGGGAGAACTCGAATTCCTTCAAATCGTATTCTTCGATCACCTGGGGACGCATGATATTCAGTCCGGCAAACAACCAGCACCGGCCGCTGCTCTTCTGATTGGTGATCCCCTTGGTTTTGATCTTGTGGTTGAAGAGATTGTCGTGAGCCACGTACTTGTCCCGGTTCAAGGCCAGCTTCTTGATATCGTTATTGGTTAGGGCGTTCATCAGAGCGCGGGTGGAAGTATCCATCCTAAAGGACTGACGAACCTCCTGAATGACCTCTGAAGTGAGCCCGCCCTCAACCGGCTCTGAGTAACCCACACTGGAGGCAGCTGTGAGTAAAACCAGCAATGGAATGCCGAAGATTCTTGATGTCCTCATCACTTCACTCCTTTGTTTAAATGGTTTGATCTTCAGGGTGTGATGGTTTGTTTACATTCGCTTTATCTCGGCCTATTCTGAAAACGAGCGCCGCCAGACTGCAGAGCCTCTGCGTGATCATTGACGCAGCGTTGAGTACCTCCGTGCCGCTAAAATACTATCTTTTGGTCTGGTACGCAATAGGAAGAATCGCGGTCTTACGGAAAAACTCGTCCCTGTCCGGGATGTCCCGGTACAGCAGACCGTAGCTTGGCAGTGTTGAACTCAGAGGTTGCTTCCCTAATAAAATCATTAGTCCGGAGATTTCTGTGGAGTCATCATTTCGATGCTGAGTTGCAGAAGCGAGCGTTCCTTAGTCTGAAGACGTTTTACCACATCCGGCAATTCTGAGGACAGATCGTGTTTCTGCTGCGGATCGCGGCGAATATCGTATAGTGTGGAGTTCACGCCAAAACGTTCGACCATATAGTAGGGTTCCTCCAACCACCCGATCAGACTTCCGTCCAGCATCATGGCAAAACCCTTATCCTCCGCAGGGAGCGAAAGGACGTCTCGTCCCCAGGATTCGTGGAAGACGGGCTTTCCCAAAAGACCCAGTATGGTGGGAACGAGGTCGGTCTGGCTGGCCACAGTGGAGACCCTTCTTCCGGAGATGCCCAGGATCTCTGGCGCATATATCAAACAGGCGATATGGAATCGATCCCAGGGCAGCTGACCGTGTGAGTCCAACAGCTTGCCGTGATCCGCCACCATAACGAATATGGTGTTTTGGAAATAGGGTTGCTTTTCCGCCTGGCGAAAGAACTCACCCAAAGACCAATCGGAGTAGTGGAAAGCATTCAGATACTCCGAGCGGGGGACGTCCTGCCCGAAGACCTTGAAATCGGGGGAAGGCAGAAGAAAAGGCTCGTGGTTGCTTAAAGTAAGGATGATTCCCAAAAAGGGACCGTCACCAAATTCCACAAACTCCCGGTTTGCTCTCTCGAAGACGGCGTGATCGGGTACACCCCACTTGCCCAATCTTTGCCCGGCAGGAAAGGCCTTTTCCCCTATGAACCTTTCTACACCCTGGTCTCTCAGGAAGCCTTCCATGTTGTCGAACTGCAGGTCGCCGCCGTAGACTAAAATGGATCGGTAGTCTCGCTTTTTAAGAATCTCGGCGATGGAGCTGAAAGGACGGCTGGCTGCATACTGCTTCATGACGGAACGATAAGGCTGTGACGGAAAGGAGCAGAGGATTGATACCAGACCCCGGTTGGTGCGGGTGCCAGTGGCAAAAAACCGTTCAAACAGAATGCCTTCCCGGGCCAGGCTGTCGAAGTTGGGAGTTACCCCACTCTTTCCGCCTAACGTGCCAACATAACCCGCCAGCCAGCTTTCGAGCAGAATTATGACCACGTTATGATCCTTTGCCCGTTCAGGGTCGGCTTCCGGGTGATACCAGCGAGCCAGAGAAGCCGAGGGGTCAACGAGTTTCTCCTTCGGATTAGCCAGCAGATCCTGGACAGAGGAAAGGGCTTCTGCCGTGGCGAAGAAACGAAACCTTTCAAGGGACTCACCGCTCTTGTGGCGGTAGTCGTCCCAATAAGACCTGCTGAGCGTGTAGGGTCCGTTAAGAGCCAACTGGTTGGCGAAGCCGTAGGGACTGAAATAGGCCAGTCCCCAGTTCATGGGCGCAAGCTGCCATCGCCCGCGAGCGCCCAAGAAAAGCAGTGCCAGAATCACCAGAAAGTAAATGCAACGAACGCTGATTCTCTCCTTTTGCCTTCGGCTAAAGATCCTGCCACTGATGCGGATCACAAGAAAGGCGAATACAAAGGTGAGTGCCCCCAACAGAATGAAGTAGACGGCAACCGGATAACCGGACCATACCGTGTACCAGACCATGTCCGGCTGATCCAAGTATTCCAGCGCCCAGTGGTTCAAGCGCGAGCCGAATTCGCCAAAGTACTCGATGTCCACCAAGCTCAGGAGGAAAAGCAGGCTAAAACAGATGACCAGGATCGTCAGGACTATGACCCGGGCTGGCTTCAGGCGGTCCATGCCGATCAAGGGTAGATGACTAAGGATGAACAGTGGAATAAGAATCCAGCTTATCACCACCGCGTCAAATCGCGCCCCGACAATGAAGGAATAAAGAAGAGTGGGCAGCGGAATGTCGGAGGCAAGGCTCCGATGCTTCAGCAGAAACCCAAGGCGCAACAGGGTCAGACAGACCGCTGACGCCGCGAACACAGCCGCAAAGAATAAGACTATCCGGGGAGGGAAGATGAGGTTGAGAATCCGACGAATCCGCTCGCTCATATCGCACTTCTTCGAATGCCGAGGATCAATCCCTGCAGGAGGAACCTATCAATCGACAGGGAATTGTACGCGAGGAGGTTCACTTTTTCTCAAGCCTCTTGATCTTCGCGTCCAGCCTCAGAAGGTAGAGAAACACCCCGATCCAAATGACCAGGGTCACGATCATGACCACGTAGTTTGAGGTCATCCTGATACCTCCGTATGTTCATCCGACAGTTTGTTTATCCGTGTCTCAAGCTTGAATAGCCAGACAAAGAGAAAGGTGAAGCCAGCCAGCGAGGCTAAAAAAGTGGCCAGAACGGCCGGCGACATCTGGATGCGGAATCCTTCGTCTATCACCGAATCCGTGGGATGCAGCGACTGATAAACCCGCGGCACCACAAAGACCAAAAACGGGACAGTGACGAAAGCTAAGATGGCGTATACGCTTGATAAGGCCGCCCTTCTTTCCTCCGGTTCCACGGCTGATCTTAAAACAAAGTAGGCTCCGTAAATTAGCAGCAGGATGAAAAGAGACGTCTCGCGTGGGTCCCAGTTCCAATAGGAGCCCCAGGTGGATTTCGCGAATATTGATCCCGTGATGGTGGCCAGGATCGCAAACAGAAGACCTAAGCGGGATGCCACGGCTGCTCTGGCGTCATGGGCTAAGTCCTTGCGCCGGAGATACAGTATGGAGCAGACAAACGCAGTGAGGAAAGCCAGAACCGCCACCCAGGCCACGGGCACGTGGAAAAAGAAGATCCTCGACACCTCCCCCAGCTGGGACTGCGGTGGCGGCAAAAGAAAAGCCGCCACGATCACTACACACATCCAGACCAATAGTAGTATCTTCCAGAACATTTACTTCACCTCGTTTAGAATCGTTCATTCGCTCCAGACGAAATCGAACAGAAGCACCGACGCCGTAAACATCACCACCACGTACGATATGAGCAATCTTAAGTCGTTCCAGCCGGCGGAAAAACTCTCTCCCTGCAGGGACAGATAAGTGCCGTTTATTGCGGCCATCAACAGCGGTAAGAGTATGGGAAACGACAGCACCGCAAAGAGCGCTCCTTTCACCCGGGCTCGGGATATGATGGCGGCTATGATGGTGGTGGCAGAGGCCAATCCCAGACTGCCGGTTAGAAGAATCGACAAAAAAAGCCACAGGTTGGAAACGGATATGTTCATCAGGATCAAAAACAGCGGAACGATCACGATCTCCAGGGTCAAAAGAAGGGCTAAATTGAACAGAAACTTTCCGAAAAGGACGATGCCGGGTGTGGCCACCATTCTCAACACGTTAACCGTTCTGCTTTCCTCCTCTTTTACGAAGACCTGGGCCAGTCCGGACATGGAAGAGAAGAATATGATCAGCCAGAAAAGGGAAGAAGCCATCTTGGGACTCAGGGAGGATGCACCAAAGGAGAAGCTCACTACTGCCAGCGTGGTAAGAGCAAACATGAGAATGGCATTAAGGGCATAGCGGGTGCGGAACTCTGACTTTAAGTCTTTAGCCAACAACCACGCTGACCTAGATGCCCAACTGGATGACTTGATCGCCATATTTCAAATCAGTCTTCTCGTTCGTGGCCAGGATCAATATCCCTCTTTCCTTCTGCTGGGAGACTATCCGGTCCACCAGTGAGATTCCTTCCTCGTCTAAGTTTGCCGTCGGCTCGTCCAAAAGCAGAATCCTCGGCTCAAACAAAAGAGCCAGGGCGTATTTCAGCCTTTGCTTCATTCCCGAGGAGAAGGAGAAGACCGAATCGTCCTCCCTTTTGGCAAGACCGACCTGATCTATCCTCTTCTTAAGTTCACTCTTGCCGAAGCTCAGACCTCGAATACGGGATAGAAACAGGAGATTCTCCAGGGCGGTCAGCTCACCGTAGAGCTCCAGGTCGGGCATCACCAGCCCGAGAAGATTCTTGCTTTCCTCCCGGGTGAGGTTCATCTTGCCGGAGTTGATCAAAACCTCACCCCTCGTAGGTCGAATAAGGCCGCAGAGAATCTTGAGCAACGTGGTTTTGCCGGACCCATTCTTGCCCGTGACGACCAGCGAACCTTTCTCCTCAAGAGAGAAATTGACCCGGTCAAATACCTTCCGTGCGCCAAACCATTTCCCCAGCTCTTTAGCCTGCAATGAAATCATCGCTCTTGCCAGAGTTAGAAAACATCAAGTCTGTCGTTCAAACGAAAATATCACAAAGCAACTACACAGTCAAGAGAAATGAAAGGCACTTTTCGCGGGTCACTCTCGTGGTACGCTGGCGCCAGATGGTCAGGGTCGTCGACGACTCCGAATCGGCCCACTTAACATAAGGAAAAGGGATCCTGGCAGCTCAAAGGAGAGCCTCTCCAAAATCCCTGACGCTTCGGCCCAGAAGTTTCCGAAAGCTAATCTATGGTACTCAAAAGTCTCCCCCATCTCACCCGCTGGGGAAGATGCAGGATGTTGTACCCAATATTGTGTGGTACCGACAGGATGTTTCTGCTCGACACTACGGGGGCATTGGGATCGGGAGCCCATGACCAGTGAATGATCATGGCTTTACCCAAAACCAGCTCTCTGGGCAGAAATCCCCAGAAGCGAGAGTCGGCGCTGTTGTCCCGATTGTCCCCCATCATGAACAGATGACCCTGGGGCACCTTGGCGGGCCCATAATTATCCCGGACGTTTCTTCCCGGTGAACGGGTATTCGGATCGGTGTATTTTACCAGAGCGGGATCCTCAACCCTTTTTCCGTCGACATACAAAACCTTATTTCTGATTTCAACTATCTGTCCCTCTATGGCCACACACCTTTTTATGTAGTTGACCTTGGGGTTAAGAGGATACTTAAAGATGACGATGTCGCCCGGCTTCGGTTCTCTTATGGCCGGAAGATGAATTGGCAGAAGGGGAACCTTGGAGCCGTAAATGAATTTGTTGGCCAGGAGAAAATCGCCCACCAGAAGGGTATCCTCCATCGAGCCGGAGGGGATCTTGTATGCCTCCACCACCGAGCATTTGACTATCAACGCGAAGATCAACGCTATGGCGAAAGACTCAACGTACTCCCTGAGCACCGTTAGTGCGGATTTCTTCTCCCTCTTTTTGACCTCTTGCTTTTTCTTCCTGAACACAGGTTCTCCTCCGGTTTGACCTTTGAAATCTCCTTTTGAGTATACGGCCGGCCCGACCCCTTGGTTTAAGAATATTTGCTTGGAACCACACGTGACTTAACAATTGCCGAACGCATTCTTGCAGTTTGTCGGAACTCTCGAAAATTGTAACACGGGGTCGGCAATATGGTATTGACTTGGTTGTAGAAATATCGTATAATTGTGCGGAAGCTAAAACTGAAGGGCAACTATGGAAAA
>CBDUQU010000039.1:0-21441 GCA_965369445.1 uncultured bacterium
TTTCTCAAATTCTTCTCACGCCAGAGGCAGAACTAAGTGGGACAAAAGAGCTCAGATTCTTCGCTATGCTCAGAATGACACGGGGACAAGAAATCAGGTTGAAACCATGAAATACGTGGTTCAAATAGAAGGCAAAAGCTATCAGGTCGACGTGCGTGAACTGGACGGAGAGATACAGGTCTATCTGGATGGAGTGCCGGTCCAGGCTGACTCAGTCTACGTAAAAGGCAGAGACTTCGTCTCCTTTCTCTTCAACCATAGATCCTTTGATCTCCAATTCTCCAAGAATGAAGAGAAGGTTTCTGTCTTCCTTGGCGGCAAGAAATACGAGTGTGTGCTGGAGGACGAACGTTCTCAGAGGATGAAAAGGCTGGGTGCGCTGAAGGTCGACACCAAGAAAGAGCAAGAGTTGCGAAGCCCCATGCCCGGCCTGATCACGGCCATCCAGGTGAAGGAGGGAGATACGGTGGTGACGGGTCAGGGGGTAATAATCATCGAGGCCATGAAGATGGAAAACGAGCTGAAAGCCAAGCATGACGGAAAGGTGAAAGCAATAAAGGTTAAAAAGCACCAGACAGTAGATAAGGATCAGGTGCTGATCGTGTTTGAATAGAGAAGATAGGGACATGGAGAAACATGTTATCGCCGGGCACGATCTCTCGAGGAGGTAGAGATGAGAGGCATTTCACTGGTTGTTGTCGCATTTTTCCTTACGCTATCATTGTTCTGTGTGCCTGGATGTGGCGGCTCCTCCAAGGGCCTGGAAGAGCATCCCATGCGATTTGCAGTGATTGGAGACCGCACCGGTCACGCCCAACCCGGGATATACGAACAGGTCCTTCAGGAAATCCAGAGGATGAGGCCCGATTTCGTACTGACTGTTGGAGATATGATCCAGGGGTACACCGATGACACCATAACGATCAAGGATGAGTGGGAAGAGTACCTGAAACTGCTCGAGCCTCTGACCGTCCCCATTTATTTCACCCCCGGAAATCACGATATCGGGGACTCCACCGCTCGTGAATTGTACAGACGATACATCGGAGAGCCTTATTACTCCTTCGATGTGAGGGGAGTGCACTTCATCTCTCTAGATAACAGCATTCCGGACGTAATCGACGATTTCGCCACCGAACAGATCGAGTGGCTGGCCCAAGATTTGGAGAAGAACAAGGGAGCTTTATACACCATTGTCCATTTCCACAAGCCTTTCTGGATCCACGCCATAGCAAAGGGCGAGCCAGACACCCTTCATTCCCTGTTTGCCAAATATGGAGTGAACGCAGTATTCACAGGACATTATCATAGCTACTTCAGCGGAGAGTTCGACGGAGTCAAGTACACCGGCGTAGGAAGCTCAGGTGGCTACCTCTGGCCCGGTCCAACAGGTTTGGAATATCACTTCATCTGGGTTACAATCGATGGAGATGGAATTTCAATCGCACCCATAAAGAAGGATGCCGTTTTAGCCTGGGACGAGGTAACTGCAGCGGAATTCAATTTCATAGACGAGATTCAAGACCAGGCCGTGCGCATCGAAAAAGCGCCGCTTGGAGCGGACCTTACCGTTCCGAGAACGGAGATCGGGGTTAGAATCAAGAATCTCAACGATCAGTTCAGCCTTTCGGACACGTTGTCTTGGGAGGTGCCGGATGGTTGGAGCGTTACCCCTAAGAGTATCCCTGTGGGGGTCGGACCGGGGAACGCCTGCACCTTTAAGTTCTCCGTGAAGAGCACCGGGCCGCTTTATCCCACTCCCGAGGTCTCGCTACGATATCCTTATGCTGAAGACAAGAAATTCGAGTTAACCGATGCACTGGGTATCTCTCGTACGGTCTATGCTTACCAAGCCAAAAACCCGCCCTCGATTGACGGTGAACTGACCGAGGGCGTTTGGAAAAGCCCGACCACCAAATTCTTCGCTCCTGACGGCTCACCCATGTCTGGCGATCCGGTCTACTTCTATTTTGCCTGGGACAAAGAGAACCTGTATATTGCGGTCAAGTGCATGGAGACGAAGATGGACTCAATTCGGGCTAACGTGAAGGACCATGATGGTGCGGTCTACGGTGAAGATTGCGTTGGCTATTTCCTCCAGCCGGAGACCGACGATGGCCCGGCCTATCAGATATATTTCAATCCTCTGGGCACGCCCTTCGACCAGAAGATCTTAGTGAAAGACGGCGTGGAGGATGCGACAGACAGGGAATGGAACGGCACCTACGAGGTGAAAACGTTTATAGGAGACGATTACTGGAGCATCGAGGCAAGAATACCTCTGAACCAGCTTGACACCGAAAACCAATCCGGGAAGAAGTGGGCACTCAACTTCCGCCGCAAGCAAAAGCGGCTGGACACCTCGGCTGATTGGCTGGTGCCTATAAGTTACGACCCGAGAGACTACGGTGTTCTTGTGCTGAAGTAGTGTAGGATATTGTCACCCTGACGGTTCGATTTCACTCACCGTCCCTGAGCGCAGCCGAAGGGAGCAAAACCCTGCACCACCTGGTGCAAAGCGAAGGGTCCCGGAAAACATGAGATTCTTCGGTGCGCTAAGAAGGGCACCAAAACAAAGCGGATGTTGATATGAAACGATATAAAGACATCTTCTCCAAAGTCGAAAACACATTGCGCAAATATAGCAACCTATCAAAGATGGATTTTGATTCCCGCTTTGGCAGATTTAAGACACTTGACTACAGAAGCCTTGCGGATAACGACATCTATTGGACTGTGGTATATGTTACTTTCTATTCCGGGATGAAGGCGGCTACAGTTACCGACAGATTGCCAGCAATAAAGAAACACTTGTATCCTCTTGAAAGGGTGAAAGATTATTGCCAAGATGATGTAAAGCGAATCCTGGGTGACCCCAACACAATACATCATAAACGCAAGATTGAAGCGTGTATCGCCAACGCCAAAGAGTTTGACAACATCTTGAACAGACACAAGTCGTTCGGTAAGTATCTCGAGTCCTTCGGCCCGCTTGAGGACGAAGTGGCGATTGATAAGTTGCGAGCAGATTTAAGGAAACGATTCCAATATCTCGGTGAAAGGACCGTCAACCACTTTCTTACGGATTTGGGGCTCAACGTACTCAAGCCTGACAGAGTCATCTGCAGGATATTCACAAGACTCGGGCTAATTCACGATGAAGACAGTCTGGACGAAGCTGTAGAAGTTGGGAAAACTTTTGCTGGGGCAACGGGGTTCCCAATAAGGTACGTGGACATTATTTTTGTAACATATGGCCAAGTGGGAGAATACGGGATATGCCTGGAGAAGAATCCAAAATGCAATGTTTGCAGAGTAAAGGAACATTGCAGCTATCCTGCTCTTAACCATTGATAATGGACCAATTCTGATGCTTAGGGAAGAATCTCAGGATCCTGTCTACGCGCAAGAAATCCCCAAGCAACCTGGCCTCGGCATTTCCTAATGCCGAGGCATCAAGGAAGGATAACTTTTGGAGAAGGAAAGGAAATTCTCAACCACTTCGAATATTAACATCGAGAACCTCTACGATCCCAAGTCGATGAGCGGGGTCGAGTATCAGAAAGACCTCGGCCAGCCCGGAGATTATCCCTTCACCCGCGGTATATACAAAAACATGTATCGCGGCAGGCTGTGGACCATGCGGCAGTATGCCGGGTTTGGCACAGCCGAGGAGACCAACAAGCGGTACAGGTATCTTCTGGAGCAGGGGCAAACCGGCCTCTCGGTGGCCTTCGATCTTCCCACCCAGATAGGCTACGATTCCGATCATCCACTGGCCGAAGGCGAGGTGGGCAAAACCGGCGTGGCAATAGATACCTTAGAGGATATGGAGATTCTGCTTGAGGAGATCCCCTTGGACAAGGTCTCCACCTCCATGACCATCAATTCCACCGCCTCGGTGCTTCTGGCCATGTACGTGGTCCTGGCCAAGAAGAAAAAAGTGCCTTTAGAGGTTCTTTCCGGCACCATTCAAAACGATATCCTCAAAGAATACATTGCCCGCGGGACTTACATCTTCCCCCCCAAGCCCTCTATGCGGCTGATCACCGACACCTTCAAGTACTGCAAGGAGAATCTGCCCAAGTGGAATCCTATCAGTATCAGCGGCTATCATATCCGGGAGGCAGGTTCCACCGCAGTCCAAGAGATCGCCTTCACTCTTGCAAACGGGATAGCTTATGTCAAAGCTGCGATTGAAGCAGGTCTTGATATTGATGAATTCGGCAAACGCCTCTCTTTCTTCTTAAACTCTCACAACAATTTCTTTGAGGAGATAGCAAAATTCAGAGCGGCCCGAAGACTGTGGGCAAGGATCATCAAAGAGAAGTTCAAGGCAGAGGATGATGCTTCCGCCAGATTCCGTTTCCACACACAGACCGCCGGCTGCACTTTGACCGCCCAGCAGCCGGAGAACAATGTTGTCAGGGTTGCTCTACAAGCCTTAGCAGCGGTTTTGGGCGGAACACAGTCTCTGCATACCAATTCAAGAGATGAAGCATTGAGCCTTCCCTCCCAGAAATCCGCTGAGATCGCCTTGAGAACGCAGCAGATCATTGGCTACGAGAGCGGGGTGCCCGATACGGTCGATCCTTTGGGCGGGTCATACTTCGTTGAGCATCTCACCAACGAAGTAGAAAAGCGCGCCAAGAAATACATCGACTATATCGAGGAGAAAGGCGGCGCTCTCTGGGCTGTCGAATCGGGATACTACCAACGGGAGATTCAAAGAAGTGCGTATGAGTATCAAAAGGCAGTAGAGAGCCAGGATAGGACCATCGTGGGAGTAAACAAGTTCGTCACGGAAAAGGAGAGGATCAAGGATATCTTCAAGATCAGCCCGAAGGTAGGAAAAGACCAGGTAAAGAGATTGAAAGCACTGAAGCAAAAGCGGGACAACGCCAAGGTCAAAGCGTGTTTGGAGGAATTGAAGAAACAAGCTTCGACCGAGGAAAACCTGATGGCGCCTATCATCCAATGCGTGGAATCTTATGCTTCGCTGGGTGAGATATGTGACGTGCTGAGATCGGTATGGGGAGAGTATCGGGAAAGTGTTTTAGTGTGACGGTCAACGGATTAAACGGATGGAACGGGTGAGTCAACGGATCGAACGCCCAGACGGGCGTCCGTCCGGACGGATGCAACGGATAAAGGCGCGATGAAGCTGGATAAGATTGAACATATCGGGATTGCGGTGAAGGATATTGGTGAGGCATCGAAGTTCTATGAGGACGTCCTGGGATGCCACGTCTCAGAAGAGATAAACGTTCCGGAAAGGAAACTGAAGATAGCTTTCATTGATATCTCTGGAGTGAAGTTAGAGTTTTTGATGCCCTCAGACGATAAGAGCGTGCTCGCCAAGTTCATAGACAAACGAGGCGAGGGGATTCACCATATATGCTTTGAGGTGGAAGACGTAGAAGGGGCAGTAGCAGAGTTAAAAGAAAAGGGAGTGGAGTTAGTAGATGACAAACCCAAACTCGGCGCCGAGGGGAAGAAGATAATATTCATCAAGCCCAAAAGCACGCACGGGGTCTTGATTGAGTTGAAGGAAAAATGAACCTCACCCCCTATCTCCCCTGAAGGGGACGGGGGGAGAGGTCACGGTTGGAGCTTTCTGGAATGAGCATATTCGAGTTAATGGAAAAACACGGGCATGAGGAGGTCCTCTTCTGCTACAACAAGCCCACCCGGCTGAAGGCGATAATAGCCATCCACAACACCACCCTGGGTAACGCGGTGGGGGGATGCAGGCTGTGGAAGTACGAATCAGAAGAAGAGGCGCTGGTGGATGCTTTGAAACTCTCCCGAATAATGACCTATCAGTCGTCAGTGGCAGATTCTGATACCGGCGGCGGAAAGGCGGTTTTGTACAAGGATCCGGAGGCGGAGACCGACGAGGCTTTCTTTCGGGCTTTCGGAAGGTTCGTAGAGGGGTTGAAAGGGAAATTCATAACCTATCCGGATTTGGGAACCGACACCCAGGACATGAAATACATCAAAAGAGAGACTGAGTACGTTCTTCCGTACGAATCGCCCACCGGCATCAAGGCGGAGAGCGCCGACTTGACCGCCCACGGAGTCTACTGGGGAATGAAAGCTTGTGCCAAGGAAATCTATGGGGTGTCGTCGCTGGACGGACTGACCGTCGCCATTCAGGGCGTGGGAAGCGTGGGGAAAAGGCTGGCGGACTGTTTGAAAAAGGAAAAAGTGAAGCTTGTGGTTACTGACTTAAATTATGATTCGATAAAGGACGTGCAGGATAAATACCCGGACACTACCGTCGTGAAACCCGACGAGATTCTCTCGGTCCAATGCGACGTACTCTCTCCATGTGCCCTGGGGCCGGTGGTCACAAAAGAGAACGTCTCCCAACTCAAGTGCAAGATAGTTGCAGGAGCTGCATATGACATCGTGGAAAGCGTGAAGCTGTGCCAGAAACTCTACGAGATGGGAATCGTGTACGCTCCGGATTTTGTGGTCAACGCTGGTGAGCTATTCTTAACAGAGGATGCACTGAAAGTGCTCTCCAAGGAGGAGGCGCTCGATTCGGTCAAAGCCATCTACAGGATAATGGCAAAGGTGATCGCCATCTCCAAGCGGGAAGACATGTCTCCGTATGAGGCGGCTTGTAAGATGGCAGAGGAGAGAATAAGACGTGTGGGTGCGGTGAAGAGCATACTCACGGAGAGTTTCGTTCGGGCAAACAGAAAATTCTAAAACCACCTCTCTCCCTTTGTTCCCCTTCAGGGTGAACCCCTCTCCATCTTATGGAGAGGGGGATAGGGGGAAGGTTAGAGGAAAGGGTTAGCTTGACCAAGAGCAAAAGATTCAGAATTCTGGTGATAAATCCCGGCTCGACCTCCACTAAGATCGCGGTGTTTGAGGATGAAAAGCAGGTCTTCTCCCGGAGCATAAATCACAGCAAACTGGAACTGGAGCCATTTGCCCGGGTGTGGGATCAGTACGAGTTCCGAAAAAAGCTGATCAAGGAAGCCCTGGAGGATGCCAAACTCAAGCCCGAAAAGCTCTCTGCAGTGGTGGGCAGGGGAGGGTTGTTCCGTCCGGTGGTGAGCGGGACCTATCGGGTAAATGAGTTGATGATCGAGGATGGCCGCAATGCGTACGGCGGGGAGCATCCCTCCAATCTCGGCGCGGTGTTAGCTTTCGGCATCGGCTGGGATTATCATATCCCTTCCTTCATCGTGGATCCCCCCTCGGTGGATGAATTCCAGCCCATGGCCCGGTATTCCGGACTCCCGGAGTTCCCCCGAAGAAGTCTTTTTCACGCCCTAAATGTCAAGGCCACTGCCCGGTTGGCTGCCCGTGCTCTCTCAAAGAACCTTGATCAGATCAACCTCATCGTGGCACATCTGGGCGGAGGAATATCCGTTGCCGCCATACGCAAGGCGAAGGTGATCGATGCCAACAATGCCTTGGACAGCGGGCCCTTCACCCCGGAGAGGACAGGTTATCTTCCCATGTTCGAGTTCGCCCAGTGGTGCTTCTCCGGAAATGCCACCCTGGATGAAGTAACGAAAAAGCTGGTGGGTTGGGGAGGCTTGGTGGCCTATCTCGACACCAACAACTGCCAAGAGGTGGAGAAAAAGATCACGGATGGAGACAGAGAGGCGCAGAAAATTTATGAAGCCATGATCTATCAAATTGCTTGCGAAATCGGCAGTCGTGCTGTAGCTTTAGAGGGAAAGGTGGACGCCATAGTCTTAACCGGAGGATTGGCGCGTTCAAATTACGTGGTGGAAAAGCTAAGAGAATGGACCGGATTCTTAGCTGAGGTTCTGGTGTACGCCGGAGAGGATGAGATGAAATCTCTGGCTCTGGGCGCTCTCCGGGTGCTCAGGGGAGAGGAGGAGGCCAAGACCTATCCACAGAAGATCAAAGATGAGTAAAGGTAACCGGGCGAACGACTGAGCGAAGCCCGTAGGGCGGGCATCCTGCCCCCCGAACCAACGCGCAGAACGGTTTCATTGGAAGAGGAATAATTGGAATCAAACAACGATCACCAGCCCGTAATCGAAGCCCTGCTTTTCGCCTCGGAGAAGCCTCTGTCTGCCGAGGGGATTAAGGCAGTCATAAAAGATATCACCACCGAGCAGATCGAGGAAGCCATAGATTCTTTGAACGAGAGATATCGAGCAGGCGGCCACAGCTTCGCCATAAAAAGAATCGCCAAGGGATTCCACATATATACTCTTCCCGATTATGCCCCCTGGGTAAAGGCGCTTTTCTCTCACAGCAGACGGGAGAGGCTTTCGCGTCAGGCGCTGGAGGTCCTCTCCATCGTGGCTTACAAGCAACCCCTCGTGAAATCGGAGATAGACCGCTTAAGAGGGGTCAACAGCGAGGGGCCAGTATTCACCCTGCTGGATCGCAAGCTCATCACCATCGTAGGCAGAAAGCCCGCCCCGGGAAGACCTCTTCTGTACGGCACCACAACGGAGTTTTTGGCCCACTTCGGCCTCAACGATCTGGACGATCTTCCCAGAATAGAGGAGTTGGAGAGAATCCTCAAGGCAAAAGAAGCCCCCTCCTTTGCTGAGCAGATTTATGAGAGAACGGGGGAGGAGAAAACAGAACAGACCGAAGAGAAGCCGGTAGAAGCAGGCGAACCTTCGGCAGAAATTCCCCTTCAGGTCCCGGCGGATTCCCCTTCCGAGGCTTACCCCCAAGATGAGGCTCAATAAATTCTTAGCCCATTCGGGCGTCTGTTCCCGCAGAGCGGCTGACCTTCTGATACAATCCGGAAGGGTGTCTGTAAACGGCATCCCGGTGCAAAAGCTGGGGGTTTCTGTCGACGAGAAGATCGATCACGTTACAGTCGATGGCAAAGAGGTATCGCTTCACGAAAACCTCATTTACATCCTTCTAAACAAACCCAAAGGTCATCTCTCCACGGTCAGGGATAGCTTTCGTCGTCCCACGGTAATGCATCTGGTGGGGAAGGAGAAGAAGGTCTTTCCGGTCGGCAGGTTGGATTTGAACACCGAGGGGGTGCTCCTTTTAACCAATGACGGAGAGCTGACTTACCGCCTGACCCATCCTAAATTCGAGATCGAGAAGACCTATCTGGTCACGGTCAAAGGAAAGATGGACGACGAGATTCTGAATAAGTTTCAGCAGGGGGTAAAGCTGGAGGAGGGGATCATCGGCCGCGGGCAAGCAAGGATTATCAAAACGGGCGAGAAGGAATCAGTCTTTGAGCTGAAGCTGAAGGAGGGGAGGAAAAGAGAGATAAAGAGAATGTGTGAGGCATTAGGCTTTCGGGTAACCAAACTTATACGTACGCACTTTGCCCATCTTACCGTACGTGGTTTGAAAGCCGGGCAGTGGCGGTATTTGTCGGATAGAGAAGTCCACGATCTCAAGAAGCTAGCAGGTCTTGGGTAGAATCTCTTCGCACCCTGAAGCTTGCGGCTACCGCTTTCTCTATCCCTTCTGTTTCAACAGGACCATCATCTTGGTTCGTTGGGCGGGCATCCTGCGCGGGGCTGGAAGCCCCGCCTACGAACTTGCCCGCAACATCTCCGGTCGCTGTAGCGCGGGCATCCTGCCCGTGGCAATTGCTGACGTATCTATTGGCTCTCTATCGCTTTTTTCCGACAGAAATCTTCGCACAGCTCTTCTCGCCTCTCTTTTCAAATCCTCGAAAATAAAGGGTGTATTTCTCATTCTGATGCTCGAACTCAGCACTGTAGGCTACCTGCGTATCCAGTTTCCAGGATCTTTGGGTTTTGTCCTCAAGGATCTTAAATACAGCGAGGTCTTGTGAGGTATGGTATTCTGTTAAGTATGAAATGTTTTCCAAGACAACAATAATCTCCCCGCGAAGGATGGGAATAGCATCACGAGAACAAAGAAGTGTACACGGCAGGATCTCTTGTTGTCCTTGAGAATGAGCCAGTTGTACATGATAATTGTCCGCAACATTTCTGAGGTTGTCGCGTTCGACCTCAAGCACGTCACACTTCTTCTCACACTCGTTCAGCTTGCCCTGTAGGATGCCGATTTCCTCAATGCTCACGTCTCTGCCTACCTGATACCCTACCCACCACGCCAAAACGACCACACCCAACACACCCCCTATAGCCCCAATCCAAGGCAGAATCGAGCGCTTCTTGGGCTCGAGGGCATCATTGTTCTCGACGGTCTCTGGTTTATGCGGCATCTTAAGATCCCCTTGCGTGTAACTGCGCTAACATGAACTGTCGGTCCCCTTGCAGTCTATGAACTTCCCTCCCAAAAAACAAGAAATTCTTACCTACATGATCCTACTAAATCACGCGTCTAAGATGCCTCCGGGATTGATGGCTGAGTCAATCCAGCCTGTTCTCTGAAAGCGAACTGAATGAACTTGAGCCAAAGAGAAGGTACATGGTGAGACTCTGCTGGTTGCTCAAACCGGAGAGTGTGCGGAAGACATGATGTCCTCCTCAGTTTTAAAGAAGAATCCAAGGAGAGCCAAATGAAGCTATCAGGGATTTTTGCGGGGCTGGAAGCCCTTCGGGGTAAATCCTCAGGATAAACCCCGCCTACCATTATTGTAGTCCTCCTCCCTTGATAGGTTCGACCATTCGACAAGCTCATGGTGCTGAGCGAAGTCGAAGCACAAGCTCACTACAGGTGAGAGGAGCTGGGGGAGGGTGAGAAAGACCACTCCCTCCCTAAGGGGTCCCAATGCTCTCTTCCAGTCGCTGGATTTCTTTGAGAAGTGCCTCTGCGTAAGTGTGGTAGGTAACCCCACCCACAACCCATGTCAATGGATCTGCTGGATTGAGATTGTTGCCGGGATTGAGATAGTCCACTTCCTGCTGAGCGGAATCAAGATATTCCCCCCAAGCCCGTAGTAGGCTTGCGCCAGTATCAAATGAAGATCCAAATAGTCTATGCTGGTCCGGTGTGAGAACTGGTAGGTTGGGTCCATGGAAAGTGCACTCTTGGCGTTGGCTATCGCGCTCTGGAATTCCTGGTCACCGACGTAGATCGCAACCAGTCCGGCGTATGCGTCCGGCTTGCTCAGGCCTTTGATATTGGCTGCGTCGAAATCAGATATCGCTTCATCCTCTAAGTCAATGAAGGCATTGCACCATCCTCTCCCGTTGTACGCGTCGGCGTACGCGGTATCTTTTGCTAGGGCCTGGCCAAACTTCGCTTTGGCATCGCTGAAGTCATCTGATTCGAAAAGTCCCCATCCTTCACCTGCCAGCTCCTCAGCGGATACTTCCGGCTCAGTACCCCTTTTGTTTTTCCCGCAATTGCTTGTTAACGCAAGCAAAATCGACATGACAAGCAAAAAGCCTATTCTGGCTGCGCCTGTTCAACCTTCCTCTGTCTTTATGCCTCTTTAGCCTTTTTCTTTTACTTCAGAAAGATCATTCTTCGGGTCTGGACGAATTCACCGACTCTCATGCTGTAAAAATAGATCCCCGACGAAACGGTTTCATTTTCCTCATTCGTCCCATTCCACTCTGTCGCGTACCTGCCGGTCGGTCTGTAGTCGTCCACCAACGTCACCACCCTCTGGCCCAAGAGATTATGGATCTCGATCCTCACCCGCCCGGGAGACGATATCTCATATCGTATGCTGGTGGAGTTGTTGAAGGGATTAGGATAGCTGCCGCTCAGTGCATGCACTCTTGGAGCCACCTCGGGCCGTTCCCTATCTCCATATCGGAGTTGATAAATACCTAAACTGCTAATGAAGCCCACAACTTGCTGTTTCTGTGGATCCAAGTAGCTTGGGATCGGCATCCAAGTGCTTTGCTGGAGGTGATGAATTATCGGACCACGCTGGTCTCTCCCCTCCAAGTCGATCCCTGCGTAGCTGAAGGTGAGTTTGGCTTTAGCTTTAAGTCTTAGCTCGGTGGGGCTTATCGAATAAGCTGCCGATACGATATCCTGGTTTCCATCCGCCAAAAAGATAATTGGACTCGCGACAGGACGTGTCTCAAGATAGCTGTCTAAAACGTGGTTTCCTGAAAGCGCCTTGTCGGCTATCATCACCAGGAGGTACACCTTCCTGTCCAAGGCTCCACTCCCTACGTCCAGACGCAGGACATTGTCATGGCTAACCACATACCCCCCGGAAGGCGAGATACTTCCTGCGGCAAATGTCTCCGTATGTTCTCCCTCATTATCTGCTAAGTCCATGCCAACTACCTTAATCTGAATAGTCCCCGAAACATCAAGTTTATAAGTGGATGCATAGATCGTTTCCCCCTCATAGTAGATCTCGCTGACCCCGAGCGTGTCTTCTCCTACGGTTACCGTCGGGGCTGTCTTCAGGCTTTCCGAGGGGAGAGTGTAGATGTTCAGCTCGGCTGAAAAGACGGGATTCTGCAAGACTCCAACCGTGAAGGTGGGCGGGTCGGTATCCACATACTCAGTCCATATGGCTTCATCCTTTCGCTCACCCTGAGGGTTTTCGTCCGCGTAAATGGCAGTTACAGTATCTTTGTCTAAAACCCCAATCGAATCGTTCAGGTCGTCACTAAGTCCAGTGGTAAATCCGCAGCTTCCCGAGAAGACCCCCGAACTGATGTTAGTCTCAGTGCAGAGGATGGATATGCCGGTTTTGTCGGTCGTGCTGGTGATTCTTATGGAAACCGTATCAGCTTGGGTGGGGCTCAAATCCAGATCGGGATCGATGACGGTTGCCAGAAGCTGGTCAACAGTACCGGAGTAACTGCTGTCGTCGAGCGCTATCACCCCTGCGTGAGAGATTTCCCTCAGCCAGTTCAATACTCGCTCCATCACCAGCTCAGGTGCAGAAAGAGGACCTCCCATGAAATCTCCTCCGCAGCTATCCATTCCCTCAAATCCGAAGCCGAAGAAGACTACCTTGAAGTCCCCCTCATATTTGACCGCAGCCACTGAATCCGTTGGTGCCAAGAATCCATTGGCATATTTCATTATCGCTGAAGCAGATGTGTCGGGAGTCACAACGTCTTTTGAAGTCTGGTTCCCGGCTGCACAGACTTCACCTGTGAAGAAGGTGTATAAGTTGTCCGCCAATGGATCTCCCGGCACCCCCACCGCCAAAAATTTTTCATTGCCCCCGTCGTAGCTGGCATGCAGATAATCGGCCAGGAAAACCGAATCTGACACTGTGCCGGAGGAGAGTTTCTCGGCAGCATCCTGGCTGGTCAAGAACAGCTTTCCGCCGCCGTCCAGATAATTTTTCAGGTCCGTGACGTCTTGAGGAGATAAGAGAGACGTTCGGTGATCTCCGGTGAACCAGACCATGATGGGATAGTCGGAAAACTTGACTTGACCGTCAGGCTTGGCTTGTTTGTCCCAAACGTCGTAAACCGCGCCGCAGAGATCCAGCGCTTTCTCGTAAGTGGCAACGTAGTTGGAGCCTCCACTGGTGTAATCGTCGTCATCCACCAACAGGACCTCCGGCGGGCCTATGTTCGCATCTTTCCCTATATCAGCGCAGTACGCCCCTCCGTTTCCGCAGACGTGAAACGTGAAATTGACCTTCTTGTGGGGAAATCCCGGCGCAACGGTGAACTCAAGGGGATTGCCGTAATTATCCGCCGTCCCGCCGGAGAGGATGTCTCCCAGGCCCAAGGAATCTATGTCGAACACGATTCCCTCGGTATCTGCGGAGGCCACAACGGTGGCATTGAGAAGATCTGCCCATGAGTTGGAGATGACTACATAGAGCTCCACCGTCTCTTCCGGCTCGGCGTTGCCGTCACCATCTCCCCCGGAGGAATCGTTGAAGAAAAGATCATCCACCACCAAGTTGGGCTTAGACCAGGTCACGTCCAAGTTGGCGTACATCACCGAATCCGAGTCGGAGATATTCCACACCGCCACCTGGGTTGGATTATCGCTGTAGTCGCGCGAACTGGGGGTAGTCGTATCATCGAAAGCTCTCCTGTCCAAGGCCCCCGGGAAAGGATCATAAATGTCTCCCTGGTTCTGACCGAAGCCGAAACATCCCTCCAACTGGAACTTCCCGTCCGCCTGCTCTAATGCTGTTTTATAATGGTCACCGCCGGGGTCACCTGGACACCATTCATTGTCGTTAGTAGTCTCCCACACATCTACGTGGTAGATTAAGAGACCACTTCCCGGAAGATGGGAGTCGAAACCGGTCTTCTGCCTGTTCTCTACCATGAAGAACTCATGACCCACACCTCCCGACGTCCAGAGACGGTAAGAAACAGGAGAAGTCTCCGCCTGAATGATTTCCACATCGGTTAGATTTGACCCCACCGTGACCAGATTTGTCCAACCTAAATAATATTTGCAGTAAGCACTATGGTGCGCCGGTTTTTTTCCACCGTTGTTATAACAGCCGGTCGCCATCACGCTCCAGTCGCCCAATCCCTCTCCCAGGTAGGCCCCACCGTCGTAAGACCCATCATATTCCTCCCACATGATGCCCAGGAAGTGCCCCCACTCGTGGCAGAAAACGCCGATATCGATCAACGAGCCGTTTGCGTGCGTCTCCGGCTGCATGGTGTAGGAAGATATCCAGACGCCATCTCTTTCCTGTGCACCGATCGACCAGCGATGCGACCAGATGTGCCAATCGTTTCCTGTCTCCTCGGCTCCTGGTCCAGCATGAACTACCATCAATCCATCTATCCATCCATTGTTATCATAGTCGTAGTCCTGGAAATTTATGTAAGGATCAGCGGCAGCCAATGCGTCCTCAACCAGCTTCTTAGCATTGCGAGGATAAGACCCCAGTCCGTTAGCTCCTGCAGTGTAATAGGCATAACTTGAGTCCAATCTGACCCATCCGTGCACCCCGCCTTGAGGGTCATGCTGTCCATAGGAGTTTTCCAGGTAATAGTCCCTGAAGCTGCCGGCGGGAAAGACGAAACCTTCCGAGAAGAGAAGGGTAGCGAACGTGTCGGGGGTCTGGCTATGCACGTTATCGCTGAAGTCAACCAGCAGCACCAAAGGCCTTAAGGTTTCCGGCTGGGCGAAACCCTTGGATCTGACTTTCGCCAGCCTGAGAAGCTGGTCCGGAGTCGTGTCGTACATGCCCCGCTGCGCTGCAGACTCCCACCGGTCCACCCATTCCTGCAGTTTCCCCTCTTTTTGGAGCTTCCCCACCACCTCCCGCGTAAGGGCAACTCCAAAACCATCAATATGCCAACTCAGAAAGAGAAGAACGGTCAGGAGAAGCGTCGCGACAATCCTATATCTCATGTTACACTCCGTTTACTTAGCGCAATAGCAGCTTTTTTGACAAAAACAGGATGCCCCTCCGGGCATCCTAATATTATACGAACGATCCCACATCCTGACAACTATTTTTGACCTTTGTTCCCAAGGGAGAAAGGAAGTGGTTCCCTCTCCCTATGGGAGAGGAAAAATGCCATGTCATTGCGGGCTCGAAGGTATGAACCGTATGGTTCATACCGAAGGGCGCGGCAATCTCCGGCAAGAGATGCTTCTCCCACCTTCGGCGGGATCAGCATGACAAGCCGCTCTGAGGCCGCCGGGATTATATCCCGGCTCGTTCGGGATGCTATCCCGAACGCCTCCGCGGCAGAGAACCAGAACCTAACTTAAGTTAGGTTCTGGTTCCAAGACTCACGAAAACGTTTCGCGGCGCAATCCTCAATGTCTCTTTGAATGTCCAAGCCTTACTTCAGCAGGATCATCTTACGGGTGATCTGGCTTTGGGGAGTCTTGAGACGATAGAGGTAAACACCGGAGGCAACCTTTTCACCCTTCTCATCCGTCCCGTCCCAGGTTAATTCGTATCTTCCGGGGGAGAGTTCGTAATCAATCAAGGTCTTCACCAACTGCCCCCGCAGGTTGTAGATTTTCAGGGAGGTAGGAATGATAAGAAGCTGTTCCTTCTGTGGAACCTGTGGGTCGTTGTCGCCTCTCGGCTGCTGGGGAAGGGTTAGGGGCTTATATTCCAGACTCAGGTCAAACGCTATGGTAGTGGCAGGATTAAAAGGATTCGGGAAATTCTGACCAAGGGAGAACTGCTCAGGCAAAACGTTCTCCTCATTTTCATCCTCTGTGCCGGTGCACAAACAGCCATACTTCACCTGGGCTGCAGTAATGTTCGCCCGGAACTGATCCGAGCCCTTCCCGCCGACAATGGCAAAAGCTACCTCCGCGCTGTCCTCCGGAGCCAGGGTAAGCGGGCCATAGGAGACCATCTGTGACCAGTCTTTTTTCTCCGAGGTGGAAATCTCAGACTCTTCACCGGTGGCAAATTCCTCACCGATGCTTCTGTAAGCCTGCCCGCCCAATAATTCGAATTTCTCCTCGCCGGAGAATCCGTCATACAAGATTAGCGCATTATCTATCGGATTTGAAAAGTAGGACCATCCGGAGAGAGGAACCACGCTTAGGTATATGTCGTTCTCTTGATCGAATTGGTAATACAGTGACAGAACAGGGTCATAGCCGACCTCATCGTCATCGGGGGAGCCCAAGGAGATGTCCCAATCGAAGAACAATCCCACAAAGGTGTTTTGAAGCGTATTGACGCCAGTATTCTTTATGTTGTACAGAAGGATCAGATAGTCGTCGTTTTCCGGATCGGCATAGGCGAAGCTCTTCTGTGTGATCTCCAAGCCCAGGGGATTCTCAGCGCGCGCATCCGAGAACTTGCACAACCCATCCTGGTCCGATACAATCCCGGGGGTCTGGATAGAGAGATCACCGCCAGGAAGCGCCTCAAAATCCTGCTGGGGAGCTTTTCCATCTTCACCCCTGGCGCCGTCTGAGATGTGATCCGGGCCTGTTCCGATCAAGAGTGCTGCTTCATAGAGATGATTCTCCCCAGCGCGGGGATAAACCCACCCCTTACCTCCTAAGGGATTGAACGACTTATCAGCCAAGCCATATTGCCCGAAGTTGGACAGCGTGAAGACGAAGTCTCCCACATCGTGTTCCCCGATGGAGAAGGGAGACAAGGTGCCCGCGGTTAAGGAGAGGTTTATGTCAGAGGAGTATTCCGGATGATTCCCCACGATCCGCAGGGCGAATTTCACCTTTCTTCCCACGGGCATATCTGGATCGAAGCTCACCTGGAAGGGAGAGTTGGAATTGGACGTTTCCTGGCCCACCTCAACCTCGCCCAGATAGAAGCTATCTGCTACAATCTGAACCAGTGAATCAGAGGTGGAGAGGATAGCATAAACGCCATCTGCATCTACTCCGCTGTTCTTAAGCTCGACCACCAAACCAATCTGGTCTCCCGGCCGGGGATCAACTCCTCCCGCAACGTAGAAGTCGGTAAGATAAAGGTTTGGCAGATCAGCTTTGGGCAGGATCTCCAGTGCTCTCTTGATGTTTATCAACCCGTGACCGTAGCTGTTGTCCTCCCCGGCAGGACCTAAGTCTGCGCACGATTCCAAAAGCGCCTGTTTGATCTGTTCCACCGTGGCATCAGGATTGTATTGTCTCAGGATAGCAACCGCTGCTGATACAAAAGGCGTAGCCATGGAGGTGCCGCTCATCAATCGGTACTCCCCATTCTTATAGCAGGAATAAATGCTGACGCCTGGAGCGCACAGCTCCGGTTTTATGGTCTGGTTGTCGCAGCCAGAGGGACCACGCGAGCTGAACCGGGCCACAGGATAGCCGAAGCTTAAAGCATCGATGGCGCCGACTGAGAAGGAGTTGGTGGGTGAGGATATCCGGTCAGCGGGAATCCTCATGGAGGACGCGTCCGGGCCCTCGTTTCCCGCGGCAAAGATGACCACCACACCGGCGCTCTCCACATTGTCTATGGCATTCCAGAATGTCTGGTCACAGGGGGCAAAATATCCCGGAGGGACGCCCCAGGAGTTGTTGATCACGTCCGGAACGTCGTCGATGGTCCCCGGATCACCGTCCGGATCCACTGCCCATTGGAAGGCAGCCAGTATGTTTCCGATAGTTTGGGAGATAGATACGCCCCTGTCTATCACCGCGGCACAAATCCATTGAGCATCAAACGCCACCCCGATGGTGTCGGCATCCAAGACTCCCGCTATGACGCCCATGGTGTGAGTTCCGTGTCCTCTATCATCCTTCGGAAAATCCGAGCCTAATGGGTCAAACCAGGAGGCTGATACCGAACCGCCATTATTGCCCCGCCAGTTCGAGAGAAGCGCCGGATGATCTCCGTCCACTCCGGTGTCGAAGCTGCACACCAATCGGCCCTGCCCGGTGTATCCCATCTCCCAGGCTTGGCGGGCGCCGATGGCTGACAGGATTTTTTCCCTTTCCACACTGTTTCCGCTGGACTTCTCGATGGATACCGGTTCAACCAGCGTAACGGGGTAGTTCTCGTAAAGAGCCTCGACTCCTGGAAACGAGGCGATTCTTTCGATCTCATCCCCGGTAGCGGTCACCAGGATGGCATTGGTTATCCAGAAGTTTTTGAACTCCTTGACGCTTCCGCCAGCGGTTCTCTGATTCAGATAATCAATCAACTGCCACTGAGAGCCTTCTGCTTTGCTTTTCAGCGTTCTCAACAGCTTTTGGTGTCTCACCTTCCTGGTGGCCTTCTGAAGATGGAGCTTGTAGTTCAATTGAACCGTGTTGGCCTGGTCTGTCATCACCACTAAGCATGCGGCAGATTCATCTGCCTTCAGGCTACTCAGTTTCAATGCGAGACCCGGGCTGATCTCGCCACCGAAGACGACAAAGCTCCGGAAGAAAAAGAAGAGTACCAGAAAAAAGAAGACTATCTTTCTAAGTTTGGTCGACATCCTTTGCTCCCTGGCGTTTTTTCACCTATGCTTTAAAGCAAAGCTTCTGCCGCCAAACTGTAAGCGTAGTCATGGCACTACTGGATGGCTGTTCTGCATGCTCGACACCATGGGAATGAGATTATTTCGTTGATTTACAGGAAGTTAGCCGAGCAGAGAAGTTGGCTGATTTTTATACACCCGCAACTTCCGAATCGAAAATTACGTCAGCGCAGGTAAGGGGATTTCACATTATCTGCAAGTCGGTTCACGCTCCCGACCCGCGGGGTCTTGATGTGGCCAGGAGAAGGAAGGCGACTATCCCCACAAAAAGCAGCAGCGTTCCAAGTCCGAATGTAATCCGCAGTCCGAATTTGATCGCTACGATTCCGATGCAAAGACCTGCCAGAACTTCACCTGTTGAGCCCACCAGGCTCTGAAAGGAGAGCAGCGTAGCCCTCTGGGCCGAGGGGATGCGCTTGTTGTATAGATCCAGGAAGATGGGCTCCTTGAAGTTCACAAAGGAGTGGAGCAGAATGAAGAGTATGACCGCCAAAACAGGAGAGCCGGCCAAAGCAAAGGCCAGCAGACTCACCAGAAAGAGAAATTCAAGTATGAAGAGAGATGATATCTCACGTTTGAACTTCCCGGAGAGGGCGGCGACCTTGTCGACCAGTAAAATAGTCATGAGGAAAGCTATCGCTGCAATCCAGCCAAAGTATTTAGTGGGAACCGACAGGTTTTCATCGAAATGCACCTGCCAGAACTGGGAGATGGTTTCGAAGGCGAACCCGGAGAAGAGGAAGAGTATTAGCAGGGCGAGAATAAGTCTCTGTGATTTCAAGACACGAATGCTCTGTCTGATGGTCTCCGACAATCTGGACTTCACTTTCCCCGAGACTTTCCTCTTGAACCCGTATTCTTCCCTCATCTTCAAGATCAGGAAGAGGCAGAGAATGAGGAATAGCGCGGTGAACGGCACCCAGACTAATTTCATGTTCAACGAAGCTAAGTATCCCCCCAGGATCAGACCCAGGAGGTTGCCTGCGCTTTTGAATTTGGTCCCGGCGGCAAAGGCCAATTTCACTTTTTCTTCTTTGCCCTCATGTTTCAACGAATCGACCAACCAAGCCTCCAAAGCTCCCGATCTGAGCGTCTCTCCCAGGCCAGCGACGATCTCGGCCACGATGAATCCGGCCAGAAAGGGAAAGAAGATGAAGACAAATCCTGCAATCAGGGAAAAGACCGCGGAAAGGACGACCGAGATTCTTCTTCCGTACATATCCGCCACCAGCCCGGTGGGTATCTCAAAGAGCAGAATGGATGCTTCAAAGACCACGGCCAGCAGGGCGATTTCAAAGAAGTTTATCTGGTAGTGCCGGAAATAGAGAACATAGACCGGAAGTATGGTCCCGAAGGCAAAGCTGACCAAAAATCTTGTTGCCGAGTATATGCGAACCGTGTCTTTCACGTCCACCTAAGTATCTGGAGGTTGATCCGCCCAGTTAATCCGGATGCGCTAAAAAGGTGCGTCAGAGAGGAGAATTATAAGAGCTTTTTCTGAAGTGTCAAGCCCCGCCTCTTCGACTTTAGCCTGGTTCGCCTGAAGGCGAACACTCCAAAGAGCCTCTCTTCTGCAAAGGACAGCCGGGAGAAGCAAAACAAACATACCAGCACCTGAGTGAAGTTAGGCGCTGGCACATCCCTGCAATCCAGTTCTTTGGATGGGGCAAGACTGAACCCCTGCCTTGACAGAAGTAGCATCGGACAGGCGAGTGGCAGTGGGAAGGCCGGGGGCTCTCCGATGATTACTCCACCCGGGTGATCTCAAAGACCACCGGGTTATCGGGATCAGGACAGCAGAGGCGGCACATCCCTTCCTTTTCCTCCCAGGGAATGTTGCCGCCGAATCTCAAGGCGGTTATGAAGGGGAGCAGGGAGTAATATGCCCAGTGGCAGAAGTTCGGCGGGGGAAGACGGTCAAAGACAAATTCATCTCCCACCTTCAGACCGTCAGGGCATGTGCCTTTTTCCAGAATCTTTACGACTCTTACATTGATCTTCTGCTTTTTCATCTCTTAGTCTCTGTGGCGAGCTACGGAATACTGCGGTCGGGCAAGATGCCCAACCTACCGGCTTCCTCTCCCCTCCGGGGGAGAGGACTGAGTTGAAAATCCCGCCCCTCGACGAACTCGGGGTGGTGAGCAAAGTCGAACCGCCAGAGGCGGGAGTGAGGGGGCTGCCTTCATCTCTGTGGCTTTCCCTTCGGTCACTCTGTCCGGCAGGGCTCCCAGCCTACTAACCTCACCCCCTGTTTCCCCCTCTCCACAAAGTGGAGAGGGGGACCAAAGGGGGAGAGGTTTTATGTCTTTCTTTCTTTCTTCTTTGCCGCCGGGAACAGAATATTATTCAAAATCAACCGGTAACCTGGAGAGTTCTTATGCAGGCTCAGATCCGTTGGCGGATCGCCCACCATGTGCTGGTAATCCTCGGGATCGTGGCCCCCGTAAAAGGTCCAGGTGCCTCTGCCTATGTTTCCGTGGATGTATTTTACCTCATCCTTCCCTTCGGTCTCTCCCAGGATGGTGACGTATTTTTTCAACAGGCTTTTTCTGTAAGCGGTGTTCTGCCCCATAAATCCCTTGACCACCGAAACGTGATTCTGCACCAGCATGGTGGGCACCGGGTCCAGCTTGGCGGAGAAATCAAAAAGGGTAAAATAGTCAGACTCCAGGCCCATCCGGGCAGC
>CBDUQU010000040.1:0-21367 GCA_965369445.1 uncultured bacterium
GGCGGATGTTATCCCAGACGCCCGCCCGTACGGGTGGGGGTCTCCGTCATCCAGCCTGCTCGTCCGCCGGATGATAACATCCGGCGGGAGCAAGAAAAAAAATCACCCCCGCCCAAAGGGCAGGGGTGACTTTTTTGTCGGTCTGTTCTGGTCGAGCTTAGTTCCACAAAGGATTCAGGAACAAGCTCGGTCTGCTCCAGAACTGCTCGATGTAGCGCACGTAGTCAACCGGTGCAGGTCCGCCCTTGTAGATGAAGTTGAGCAGGTAAACCAAGTCCTGTAAGTCCACGTTGTCCTTGGGGCAGGCGGTGGTGGTAAGACCACCATAGGGACCCTTACCATCTACGTTACCCTGATCGGCAAACGGCAGAGGCGCCGGACCACCCTTGTACAGGTAGTTGACCAGGTAAACCAGATCGCTGACGTCCAGAGCAGGCAATTCCAGAGTATCCGAGGCGTTCACGTCTCCTCTGTACATTCCGACGTACCTCAAGATCTTCTTGTACCACTGCTCCCAGGTCATTCCGTCGCCGAGGTTCCTGCCGAAGTCGATCCAGATCTCGATGTGCTTCTCGCCTTGTAGGAGCGAGAACGGCTGGCTGGCCATGAAGATGGAGTGGTCATCCGGATCTTGGTTCCATGGAGGATCTCCGCAATTCCTGAATAACCCAGGCACCATGAACTCGTCGAACATGTAGCTTGGACCGGGATCAGCACCACAGTTAAGTGAGAAAGTTCCGGTAGGATAGACCTCCTCGGGGTTGTACACAAAGACCATGCTCTGCATGGGCAGGTCGTCGAACGGAACCCTCATGATGCCGAACACGAAGCCGGGATCAGCCGGATCCCACTGGTACATCAGGTTGTGGTCGGGGTCCATGTCACCCCAGTTGGAGTAAGCGTCGCCAATGTCCCAGTCCTCAAACACAGCAGCCCACAGCTCGGGAATGTCCGGACCGTCTGGGTTGTAGTAGATCTTGATTTTAATCGAGAAGTCGGTGGACTCCACGTCCCGGAGGCCGATGATAAACAGCGAATCCCACTCACCTTCTTCGGTGTAGAAGTTCGAATAAGCCATCTCACCGTACAACTCCTCATACTCGGTTCCAACACACGACGCGATGTCGGTTATAATCATGTGCTGGGTGGGTATGAAGCCGACATGCTCGCAGTCGTACATATCCAGAGCCATGTGATCGTTCTGAGGATCGCCTGGAACAGCCGAGATTATGGAGCCGTCATACAGCAGATATTCCATACCATTCCAGAGGAAGTTGTCACTCCAGTTAGCGTTTGCGAGTGCTCCGAAGTTTGTCGTTGTCTGTTTACCGTGGAAGAAGTCCACATAATCTTCGTCGTACGGCGGCTGGGCTATCAAGGTGACGTTGCAGGTCTTGGTCTGGGCATCGTCTCCCACTCCCTGGAAGGTGAGGGGGTGGCTGCCGTAAGACACGCTACCACCAACGGTTATGGCCACGGTCGCGTCGAAGTCGGGCGGGATGCCGTTGGGGCTGAAGGTGGCAGTGATATCCACCCCTGGGTCCAGCAGACTCAAGGTGACGTTCTGCGCATAACCTAATACGGCGCCGACCTCAACGGTGTACACGTCGACCGGCGGGTCACCCGGTGTGGCATAACCCACAGACGGCGTGCACCTCATGCTGAACGTAGGCTCATCGGGTGCGATCGGGCAGATGATGGCGTTGATGATGAACTCATAAGCACCGAAATCGCCCCACGCGCTGCCGTCCCAGGAGCTGGCACGGTTGGTTGGTGGGTCTACGGCACACCCGAGCCAGGCTAAGGTATCGCCCGCCTCGTGAGCATGAGAACCTCCGATATGGAACAGCTCGCCCGGATCAAAGATCAAGTTGTAGGAGTGGGCGTCAAACTCGGTGTAACCCGGGAACCAGACTATTTCGGTGAAGTCCTTGTGGAATTCAGCGATAGCCTGATAGGGCGGGTTGTTGTCCAGCGGGAAGGTTCCGTCGGAGAGCCACACGTACAGATCAGGGTCAGGAGTTCCATAGCTCGGATTGCCCTCATAGTCATAGAATGCCACCTCGAATCCCTCTAAGCTTCCACCGTGATCGGCCGGCATCTCGAACTGCATGTTCATGAATTGTTCGTTGACCGGCTGCTTGAAGAAGTACTGAACGGTGGGCGCGCCCCACAAGGTCTCCAGCGTGGTGTCGCAAGGCGGAGGATCGCACAGTGGATGGTTGGTGGAACCGCTCACCCGAATGAGGGGATATCCCACGATGTCCGGCGAACCCCAGAAATCCCAGTGCTCGATCCAGTATCCTGCGCCAACCTTATAGAACCAGGCATGACAATACTCAGCCGGTTCCACGGTCGCGTCCATGAAGAGCGGACTGGGGGTGGTGCCAGGTACACCGGCCAGGTACTCCCAGCCGATGTAGAAGGGCTCATATACGCAGATGGGCTCGTCGAAGTCCACGTGTGCCATAGCTCCGTACAGGTCAGGGACAAAGGGATCGGACACAAAAATCTCCGTTCCCGGTCCGTCACAGCTGTCCTGGCATTCCAGATATACGTGGATTACGACCGGTACCGATCCGCCGCCTTCTACCTCGTAGAATAAGAAGTCGAGATCCTGGATGTTGTAGGGGTACACTGGAGGCTCACAGTAGTCCTCGGGATTATAGTACTTGACCACCTCGTCGCCCTCTTCAAAGGCGGAGTTGAACCAGGCGATGTTGCCCTGATCCTGCGACATGTAGCACGCGATGGGGCAGACCGCGTCACAGGTGCCCACAGCCCGGATGGACATGTATCCTGACGGACTGACCCACATGTCCTCCCACGCCACATACGCACCGCCATAGAATACCCACTGGGTGCAGTCGAACCCGTAATCCTGCCCGGTCCAGAGCGCGCAGGGGAAGTAGCCGCCCGGATCGTTGTTGAATTCCATAGCGAAGAAGAACGGACCGTCTACACAGAATATCTCGGGCAGCGGGAATTCCAGCCAGGTCATAAACTGGGTAATTCCGTTCACTGGCCAGGAAAG
Organism: uncultured bacterium; assembly: GCA_965369445.1. Lineage (GTDB taxonomy): Bacteria > Zixibacteria > MSB-5A5 > MSB-5A5 > SM1-73 > SM23-73-3. The sequence goes on from CBDUQU010000040.1 coordinate 3,035, forward strand.
CAGCTCGCCCTGTGGTCCATCGCACGGATCACCGGTTGAAGCGTAGATCTTGAAGATGTAATCCATGCTGCCTACGCCCTCATGGTCGTAGAACAGCACCTTCATATGATCCACATCGAAGGGATAGACATCGTCGTCACACTGGACGCACAGGTCCTCCGGATCGAAGTAGACCACCTGCTGATCGCCCACGACCCAACCGCCCCAGAAAGAGGTCCATGCTTCGTTGTCCCGGTACATCTCGCAATCGGAGCTGGGGGCCACCACCTCGATGGTGCCACTGCCCTTAGCGCCGCTGTAGCCGTTGACCTCAAAGGCATAGACGCCCGGCGGGGTGGTGACGGCGGTCTGTATGGTTACCTGCGAAGCGGCGCCAGGATCCACAACCGGGTTGGGATTGAACACCGTAACATCGCAGTCCGGGCAGACCGGATCGGGATCTGCTACCAAGTAGCATTCGGTCTGGCTACCCTGGAAGGCCACGTTGGCCGTGAAGACGGCGGCATCGCCCTGAAGCACCTTGATGTATGGGGGATCCATAGCGGTGACAAAACAACTGTCACCCTCAGTGGGGCACTCGTTCTGGGGCGAGGTGTAGCCGGTGGAAAAGAGCATCAGCGGTCCCGGGGCATAGGGCCCCAAATCCAGCCAACCAGTACCATAGTCATTATAGCTGAGGCAGGTGGCATCGCCATCCTCGGTAACCAGAGCCACGTCTAAGCCATACAGGTCGGTGACAATTTCAATCACGGCAAAATACGGACCGTAGACACAACATTCCTCGGTCATTGGCAGTATCATCTGGAAGTATCCGCCACCGGTGGGAATAGTGAACCCGTATGCCGGAGTAGCACAGATAAATCCCGGTGTCGGCTCCGGCTCGGGACACTCTGGAGGCCCAATATCAGCGAAAACATAGCCCTGGAGCACCACCTGCATCTCCACCCACTCCGCAGGGAAGCTCAACTGAAAGACTATTTCAGTGACCTCAAAGGGCCAGACAGCGGTGCAGCCATAGTCCTCCGGATCCTGGTAGTTGGCGTAGTATTCCGCTCCGTAAAGCCAGTCTGTCCAAAACCAGGCGGCACCTCCCGCCAGGTCGCAGAAATCCTTGAGGCCGGTGGACCCTAACACCGTGAGAGCCCCGGAGACAGGAACGGAAGTTCCGCCCATTACCTTGTCCGGACGACCGGTGTCGATCTGCAGTGCAGTCTGTTGCTCCACCGTGATCGGGGTGAGCACAACAGCATCCTGTCTGTCCGTAAAGATGGGCTTCACGTACGGTTCAGGTATACCCCTAGGAGCCTTCTTCGCTGCCATTACCAGCGAGAAGCTGACCAGCATGGCTGTGATTAAGACCAGAACTACAAAGAGTTTTTTGGTCATTACTTTTCTCCTTAAACAACAGGGTTAAATCTTAAAGTAAGGTTTTGGTTTGACTGTCAAACCAAAAGATCCTTTTGTTAAAAGTGCATCGCCTCCTTTCGACCTTCGTCCCTGAAGGCATATCTGACTGCTTGTCCCGCAAAGCGGTCCGACGACCGCCTGTCTGGGCGGGATCCCCGCCTGTGGCGGGGAAAAGAAGGTCAACTCGATGCCGGTCGAAGGAAAAGAAGACAATAATATCTTCTTCCTCTTTATCGGCATCAAATGCCGTTTCAAGAGATTGGAATTGAACTTAAGGTTGGGGTAATAAAAACCATTTACTTTTGCTCGGCCCGAGATCTCTCGCGACCAAGTATAATATAAGGTTCTATGAATCCTTGTCAAGTAAAAAATGCAGAAAAACGACGATTTTTATGCGAAATGTATGGTCCCCGAACAGCGGTGGTATGCCCAGCCGGCTAAGTCTATATGAAACAGGAACTTAGATGCCGGTGGCTCAGTGGCGGAGATATGCGTGTTAAGCGAGGGCGATCTAACGGTGCGACAGGAATATCAGCCATATTTGGCGAAAATGGGGGAAAGGTCGTCAACAGACAAACGTACGCTGATAGTATAAATGAGAAGAATTGCTCGTTAAATCCCCGGCTGTAGTGCTGTGGGGGGACGGCCTGCTGTGCCCATCTGCCGGGTACCTGCCTGGGGGGTGGGAAAGAAGGCTGATTGGGTCACCTGGTTTAAGGTGGGCTGCTCCCTCGGAGGGTTACTTGTGTCTACCGGATGAGTGGTCCAGAAGGGTGAGGTGCTCGCCTGCAACAAACGGACGCGGAACGGTTGTGAGACCCGATGGTCTGACCTGACGCTCTGCGCCGCCTGGATAGGTGGTCAAAGTATGAATACCTGGCCAGGATTTGGAGGGGCGATTGCGAATGCGGCTTCTGAGATCTAGGCCTACTCAATTGATAAGAATCTTCCTCTCATCCAGGACTGCAGATCGTGAAGTAGAGAAGATCCCGCGACCTCAACTATCTGCTTTTGAGGAAATCCTTTGCTCTCTGGTTATTGGGATTTATGTCCAGGACTTTCAGCCATTCCTCTGTTGCTGCTTCGACCAGTCCCTTCTGGTAATAGGCCACTCCCAGGTTGAGGTGAGCCAATTCATAGCGTTCCTTTACCCCGATCGCCTGCGAGTAGTATTCAATGGCAGAGTCCAGGTTTTCTTCTCCGTGGTACAGGAGGGCCAGGTTGTAATAGGACTTCTCATACGACGGATCTGAGTGGATGGCTTTCCTGTATTCCTGCACCGCCAAATCTGCCTTGCCCAATTGGGCATAGACATTGGCCAGATTATTGCGTGGGGGGGCAGCGTGCGGATCATATTTCAGAGAGGTTTTGTATTCCTCTACGGCCAGGTCCAACTTGCCCAAGTTCTGATAGCTGATTCCGAGAGCATAATGATCCGTGGCGGCTTGAGGCCGCACCACTTTTTCCAGCCCGGTGTTTAATGTCATCAGAAGTATGGCTAAGAGGGGTAAGGAAATCACCAACGGGAATAGCCTCCTGTTCTGTATTCTCTTGAAAAGCCACCATATGAAAAACGAACCGAACATGATCAGAAAGGGAAAGACCGGCATTCGATAACGTGAGCAAACGAAGAATACAATAACGGAAGCCGAATATGCCAGGATGAAGAGATACAAGAGAAGGTACTTCCTCCAGTCCCGGACACACACCAAGAGACCCAGTATGGAAAGTGGGCCCACCAAACCAAAAGGAAGATAGACAATGCGCTTTCCCAAAAGAGCGTCAAATACGGACGAGAACTCCTTGTGAAGATAGATATTCTGGTTGTTTCCTATTTCATACCCCTTCCAGAAAAGGGCTCCTTTTCTGACCATCAGTTTAAGCCAGCTCAAAGGTTGAGACAATATGAAGTCAGCTCCCTTCCTATACCAAAAATCAGAGATCTGGGAGGGTTTCAGTTTTCTATTCGTTTCTTCCTCCGCCAGCCTTATAGCGTCCTTGTACCCACCCCACCAGGTTTTGTCTATTTGCGGCGCCGTTGCCGACCAGCCGGTAGCCCCAGGGTTGTTGCCCAGGTAAAAATTGAAACCTCCTTGCCAGGCGATGAGGACGAAATCCTTGCCGACTACGTAATTGCGTAGAGTTATCGGCGCAACCATCAGAATGACCCCCAGACAGAGGATAGCCCAACGAGCAAGGATGTTTTTCTTGGAAAGCCTGTCCTTGAAGTGGAAGAACATCCATATCAAAATGAAGGGGACGAAAACCAGGATATTGGGTCGGGCAATGGCGGAAAGCCCCAGAACCATGCCGCAAACCAGCCAGGTCAGAGATCTGGATCTTTTGGTCGTGAAAACGAGTAGACCTATTAACACTAAATCTAAAAAGACCACCAGGGAGGTGATCAGAAGCTGAGCATCATAGAAGATGAACAGGGCGTAAAAGGAGGCGGCAACTCCGGAAATAAGCCCTACGGTTCGGTTGAACAGCTTCTCGGCTACGAGGAATGTCAGGACGCAGCTTAAGGAGCCCATCACAACCTGAAGGAGCATAGGAAGGAAAAGATTGTGTCCAAAGACCTTATATACCACCGCCAAGAGATAGACATAGAGGGGGGCCCGGAAAAAGGGCTCAGACCCCAGCCAGTCGCCGGAGGCAATCTGCTGGGCCCAGGTGTCGTGATAGAGCGCATCCATTATCGGAGCGGAAAAGAACGGCAAAGAGGATTTTATCTGGATTAAATAAATGACCCGCACCAAAAGGGCCAAGGCGAAGATACCTGCGGGCAGAAGAAACCTGATTCGGTCGGAAGCGACAGCGGGGGTCTTACCCGGGGTCCGCTTCGACGCTCTCCCTCTCTTCCCTGAACTCTCTTTGTTCATGCAGCGTTCTTATCCTCCCGGAAGGCGGCGGGATTCCAGTGGACCACCCTGAAGAAAATACGGTAATTGGCCATGAAGTAATTAACAAGCGTTTTGCTTTTTTCGTAACTTGTTGATATTCCCATCGCACGGATTAGAGGGTGAATCGCAGCGTGCGAGGCCGCAGTGACGTCTCGACAATCTGGCTGAATTTCACCTTGCCAAAGTGTCCGGAAGTGGATAGATTACGCCATGAGCGAGGGTCTTCAACGGTCAGGAGTTGAGTTAGGACGACCAGTTTTGTCTTGCGCTCTGTTTGCCTCGGCAAGAGGGCGTTTTCTTGCGTGCGCCGTTCTGGAGGTGGCACTTGAATAGGGTCTGGAAGCAGGTGCAGAAGAACGGAATCTTCGTGGGACTGTTGGCCCTGGTAGTTGGAGTCCCCCTCATCTGTTCTCCCTACACCCAGAGCAATGCCTTTCTGATAAAGACCGTTTTCCTCCAAAGCCTTGTGTTCGCCCTCTTCCTCGTATGGTTGGGCAGGAAGTTTCTCTCCAGAGAGTCCGTCTCCAAAATGCCGCTCAAGCTCCCCCTGGTATCCTTTCTAACCCTGGGTGCTTTGTCGCTGGCATTCTCTCCATACAGATATGCTGTCTTTGAGGAATTCCTGAGATTTCTGTCCTTCTTCCTCCTTTATGTTCTGATAATCGAGGAGGTCAGGGGGGAGCGTAGAACGACATTGATGATCGATTCGGTGCTTCTGGTGACGATTCTCACCAGCCTTTATGGGATCCTCCAGCGCCTTGGTTACCCCCTGTTTGATTGGATTCCCCAGCACTACACCAGGGTTATGTCGTCTTACGGCAACCCCAATTTCTTCGGCACCCACCTGGTAGCCGTAATTCCTCTTCTTTTGGTACTGAGCATAGGATCACACGGAAAGAGGAGGTTATTCTCCGCACTTGCCCTATTGTTAGCCTTGGCGTGTCTCCTTTTTGCCGAGACCAGGAGCGCCTGGATCGGGTTTGCTTTCTCTCTCGTCTTCCTAACCTTTATGATTCGCAAGAGCAGAACAGTAAGGTTCGGCTTCAAAACCATGTTACCGCTCCTTGCAGTCCTTTTGGTAATTATCCTGCTCTTGTTCCTGAGCCAGGACGTGATCGTGGAGAGAATCTCACAACTCTGGGATCCTCAGGGCTCCGTTTTCATGAGGATACACACCTGGGAAGCCGCCTTCAGCATGATCAAAGCCTCTCCGGTTTTCGGGAGTGGCCTGGGGACTTTTCAAATCGTCTTTCCCGGATTCAGGTACTTCGGCTTTGAGTCAGACGTTCCCATCGGGAATGTCCTACACGCTCACAACGAGTATCTGGAGATCTGGGCAGAGATGGGAATTCTGGGCCTGGCACTCTTTCTCTGGCTGATGATAGGCTTTTTCAGGTACGCTATAAAGAATCTCCGGGGCGGCCGGGGGGGTCTGATCGCTCTCGGCCTGATATCCGGAATAGCGGGCGTCTTGGTGGATTCACTCTTCAGCTCCAGCATGAGGTGGACGGGTCCGGCCCTCACCTTCTGGCTTCTGTTTGGATTAGCGGTTGCCACTACCGGGTCTAAAGAGGCATCCCCAAAGGGGCGGGGTAGAAAACCAAGAGGCGCCTTAGCACACGTTGCCGTCATCTCTGTGGTACTGGTCTGTTCGGCCTTGATCGCCAGATGGCACATTGAAAAATACAAGGCCAATATTCATGTGGGAAAGGGACTGGCGTTCTTGGACGGTGGCTCAAGAGCGGAGGCTGCATCGGAATTCCGAGGGGCACTGGACAACGATCCTCGCTCTGTGGTGGCCCTCTACCTGTTAGGTTGTCTTAACGTCGAGGGGAAAGATTTTCATGCGGCGAAGGAGTGGTTCCAGAGGGTGGAGAAGCTGGCTCCTGATTTTGCCAACATCCATGAATGGAGAGGCTATCTTCTCTTTCACCTGGACGACCTGGCCGGAGCCGAGAGGGAGTTCAAAATTTGCACAGAGGCTAAGAGCTCCGTGTTCCTTCACAACATGCTCGGCAGGATTTACTCGGTTCAAGAAAAGTGGGACCTGGCTGCCGAGCAGCTGGAGGAATCCAGCCGTTTGGCGGAAGGGGTCCGAAAGCCAGCAGCCGACGCAAGTGCTGATCTTGCAGCAGGAGAGAAGGTCCAACGGCCGATTGAGGTAGCGGCTGCCGCCGGTGCAGGAGTTCCCCGGTCTTTCGAGGAAGATGAGATCGCCAACGCTCGTATCATGCTGGCCAAGGTCTACTATGAGAAAAAAGAACATGAGAAGTCGATTAAACAACTGGAGAGGGTGGAGCAGGACATACTAACGAAGAAGCAGGCAATCAGCGTTTCCCAGTTATGCAACAACATAGCCTGGCATTATGCCAGGGAGGCAGAGAATTTGGATAGAGCGCTTGAGCTTTGCGACAAAGCTCTCAGATTGAGCCCTCCACATCCGGAGCTTATTCATGACACCAGGGCCTGGGTATATTATAGGAAGGGCGACTTAGAGGAAGCCGAGGCAGAGATGAAGAGGGCCGCCAGGATCGCACCTGAAAACGAAGTCATACAGCAACATCTATTGATCATTCAGCGTGCGGTCAGGGGGGAATTGAAGAAGATCGACCTGGAAGAGATCAGGTGAATCCGCTAAAGAGCAAAAGTACCTCTACTCCTGTTTCCTTTTCTCCCCCGCCGATGGCGGGATCTTCGACATTCTGTGGAGAGGGGGAACAAAGGGGGAGACGCGAGAAGAGCAATCTTGGAGACAAAATAGTACGGTAGGTCCGAAATGCCCCTCGTCTGGGGGACTTTCGGACACCCTAACATATTTCATTACGGCGGGATGAATTCCCGCCGCTATTGCTGTTGATAGCCGGTCTGAATGAGGGGGTGGGACATGCAGTGCTCTGCTCCCGCTGGATGTTATCCCGTCCGGGCGTCGGGGAAGCGAAGCAATCTCTCTGCGGTTGCAACTGGATGGGATTGCTTCGTCGCCCATACGGGCTCCTCGCAATAACCGTCGTTGCGAGGCAACCTTACCCCGCAGCAAAGGAAGTCGAGGTTGATGAGAAGTGAGGTCTCCCGGGTGTTAAAACTCCGCCCCCAGGGACACGTAATGCCGGGGTTTGGCCGCCACCCAGTCGAAGTCGGTGGCCCAACCGAGGTCGTATCTTAAAACGAGAAATCCCAGGTTCACCCTGGCTCCGAATCCGAAACCAGCCTTTATGTCTTTGAGCCTGGTGCCGCCTTCGGACGTTCCTCCCTTGAACGTGTCATTCTCATCCCAGGCAGCTCCCATGTCATAGAACAGCGCCCCGTTGACGTAGTGAAGAGTCAAAGGAAGGGGGAATTTCATGATCAAGTGCTCAACAAAGGGATACCGCAGCTCTATGTTGGTTAAGAAGAATTTCGTGCCGCTGATTTCGTAATACCTGTAGCCCCGCAGAGGGGTGACTATGTTCCCGAAATACAGTTCGTTTATGCCGTATACGTCCCCAGAGCCCAAGCTTGGCCCTATCCAGTTGGACTGTCCCCCCAGAAAAAACCTCTTTTGGTCATCTCCATGTGAAAGCCCGCCAGTCAATCTGAACACGAAGTTATATCTCTTTTTGAAATGGAAATACTTGCGGAAATCCATCCTGGCGGCTCCGTAGGTGAGACTCTTGGGGGTAATATAAGGTGCGTATTCGTAAGAGAAGAGGCTCCTGGATCCGTTGATGGGGCCGGTATGTCCCCACAGGACAGTGTCGTTAATCCAGGATAGCGAGGCCACAAGCACCTTCACGCTTCGGTCGTCATATGTTTGGGTACGGGGATGGAGATCAAAATACCTTCGGTCCACGGAGAGTTGGGTCACATTCAGATCTACCCGGGTGAACTTGCTGAAGGGGAAAGAAAGGTATGCTATCGCTCCATACATCCGATCGGAGAAGAGCCGGTCCAGATCGTCTATATAGTAATACTTGGTGTGGAAGATTCCCGTTCCCAGGTTTAGCCTTCGGGCCTGATAAAGGTAGAATATCTGGAAGTTGCTCTGGTCGATGGTATTGACTATGTCCGTGGCCAGGATGAAGGTGTGATTGCCCAACATGTCGCTCACCGCTATGAGAGACTGTCCCTGAAATCCAAAAAAGGTGTCGTAGCTCAACGCTCCCGAGACTAAGTCGGGAGTGAACTTGAGTTTGTACTTGCTCTCTCTGTATTCTCCGTTGGGGAGCCTGTAGGTGATAGTATCCTTCCTCTCGGGGATTTCCGCCTCCACCAATTCCGCCAGGCTATCCAGCTCGTTTTTGCCCGCCCTGAAGACGTACGAACTGAAATCCTTTCTGGGCTCCTCGACCTTCTCCTCTACCGTGTCAACCGCCACGGAGACGGTGTCCAACTCCAACGCCAAGAGGTAAGGCGTCTTGGCCAGCGACTCTTCTTCTGCCGCCGGCTTGATCTCCTTGATCACGAATATGTCCCATCCCCCCTTTTGAAAGGCGGAGAAGGCGATCTTGTCGCCGTCCTTCGACCAGGAGGGCGAAAAGCAGCCGGAGAGGACATTGGTAATGGGAAAGACCGCCGAGCTGTCCATATCCGCCAGGTAGAGATTGTAGATCCCATTTCGATCCGAGACGAAGCAGATCTTGCTTCCATCAGGCGACCAGGTGGGAGAGGTGTTGCTCCCCTTTCCCTTGGTGAGAGCCGTGATCTTCCGCGACTCAAGATCCAGAAGATGGATATTGTAATGCCCGTACTCGTACTCTGACGAATCCCCGAACGAATCCAGCGGTCGATCCGAACTGAAGGCGAGGAACCTGCTGTCCGGTGAAAAGCTGGGATCCTCATCGCCGTAAAAGTCGTCGGTAAGCTTGAGTAGTGTCCCCTCTTCGATATCGGAGACGTAGATATCAGACTTTCCGTCTTTGATTCCCACGAAGGCAATCCTCTCGCCGTCCGGAGACCAGGATGGTGAACGTATAGCATCCAGCCGGACGTGGAGCTTCTTATAGATTTTCCGATCCTTTACTCGGATGAGGTGAAGAACGTCGCTTCCCTTGCTCTTTGAAGCGAAGACTAAGTTCTTGCCGTCCGGCGACCAGGAGAGGCCGCTGACGTAAGAGTGAAGAGACTCAAAATCTCCTGATCTTTCCCCTTTGACCAGTCTTTTGATCTCCTTTCCGTCGATGGCGGAGATGATATAGATCTCCGTGTAGTCGCTTCTGTCGGAAAAGATGGCCAGGCGGTCGCCTGTCGGCGAGAAAGCCGGCTTTTCGTTGATAAAAGAGCCATCCTTCGGATGGTGAGTGAGCTGCTTGGCGAACTCCTTAGCTTCCTTTCTTAACGCGATCTCGGGCCAGTATCTTTTCCGCTGTGCCTTCATCCATTCCTCGGATAAGCCCTTCTGATCCAAACCTATGGCGGACTTTAATGCCTTGTCCATGGAGAGCTGGCTTCTGCCCTTGTTCAGAATCTCGGAAAGCTTTTCCTCACCATATTTTTCCACTATATAGTTTATGGCGGACTGTCCCTCTTTGTAGACTAAATAACCCCCGGCGAACTCCAATGGAGTTAAGTATCCGTTGATGGCGGCGTCTCTTATCACCATATCCGCCTGGATGTCCCAGCCGCCGCGTGAGGAATACTCAGCGTACCCTTCGGCGAACCATAAGGGGAGTTGAAACAGATACTGGCGGCTGAACAACGAACCGAAGTTGTTTCCGTAAAGCATGTTGTATGTCACCGCGTGGGTCAACTCATGGTGAAGCACGTGCCGGAAATCCTCATAGGATCCGGTGAAGGGGACCACTATCCGGGTCTTGAAGGCCTCGGTAAAGCCCCCCACGCCTTCATCGATCAGATTGGGAATCACGTTGGTCTGCTGGAAATCGTTGGGTGAGTTGTATATGATGACCGGGATCCGCTTGGTCAGGTCGTAACGCAGCTCTCTTCTTACCTTCAGGTAGGCGTCCTGCAAGACGTCTGCGGCGAACTTGGCCAGAACGTATTCCCCCTTATAATAGTGGACGTCGAAATTCTCACTCTGGATTAAGTACCAATCGAAGTATTTGTAATGCACCTTGTTCTTGCCGAAATAAGGCTCCTGCGCTGCTGCCTGGCCCAAGAGTAAGACTGAAGCCAGGCTGAGAATGATAAGGCAGTAGGTAGCACGTCTCATGATTGACACCTCCTCGCGGCCTCCCGGCCGCTTATGGAATCTGCAGCAAAGGTTTGCTACATGATGCTCGTTTAGATCCCCTCTCTATCTGTTTGACACAGATTCCCCTGAAAGGTTTAACTGCTTCTACCGCGAATTCGGACCTGCTGAAGGGTTTGAGTAACTCTCATGCTCGAGAAACCCGCATTCCACGGTTTTTGAGTTCTCACATCTATCTTACTTCATCAAACCTTTTATCAAGAAACCTTTCAAACCCCCTCTGTTTCGGTCTCTGAGGAACGGGGAAGATACGGCAGTGAGATTTCAATCGACCTTAAGTTCATCATGCTTACCCCGGCGAATTCTCCGGACTCAATTCCCGGCAACAATCCCTGTTGCAGCTTCAGCGCGGAATCGGAGTCCCTTCCGACGTGTTTTTTTTAAGCCTTCTCTCTCTTTATATTCGCACCCAATTGGGCAAGTCTTTGCTCTAAGCGATCGTATCCTCTGTCGATGTGGTACACTCTCAGCACTTCGGTGGTTCCCCCGGCTGCCAGTCCGGCCAGTGTGAGTCCCGCTCCGCCTCTTATCTCGGATGCCATGATGGAGGCCCCTTTGAGCCGGGGGACGCCGTTTATCGTGGCCCTGTCTCCGGAGATCCTTATGTCGGCTCCCAGCCGGCAAAGCTCCATGGCGTGAGAGAATCTCTCGTCGAATACCGTTTCCTTAATCTGGCTTGTGCCGTCGGCTATACAGGTTAAGGCCATCAGGCAAGCCTGCGCATCCGTGGGAAACCCGGGATGGGGATAGGTGGTCACCGAGGTTGGCTTGAGCCTTCTGGGGGCTTTCACCGTGATGGTTCTTTTGCTTTCCGTTATCTTAGCGCCCATCTCCGTCAACTTGAGCGACACCATTCTCACGTGTTCGGGTATCACCTCTTTGAGTTTCACATGCCCGCCCGTGATACAGGCGGCCATCATGAAGGTGGCGGCTTCCAGCCGATCCGGGATGGGAGTATATTCCGCTGCTTTGAGCCTTTTCACCCCTTCCACGTAGACGGTTGAACCTCCCGCGCCCTCAATCTTTGCTCCCATCAGACGCAGAAAGCCGGCTAAGTCTTCCACCTCAGGATCGCAGGCGGCGTTCACAATGGTGGTTCGTCCCGGCGTCAAACAGGCGGCCATGAGGATGTTTTCGGTACCGGTATGTGAGGGACGATCGAAGCAGACTACATTGCCGGAGAGTTTGCTGCCGGAAGCAATTACATAGCCGTGCTCCTCTTTGATCCTTGCTCCCAGCCGGGAAAAGCCGGAAAGATGCAGGTTCACCGGTCGAGGACCAAGCACGCATCCACCAGGAAGCGAAACCTTTGCCCTCCCCAGCCGAGCCAAAAGAGGCCCCATCACCAAGAAAGAAGCTCTCATCTTCCTGACCAGATCGTAGGGCGCCTCGAAGCTCCTCAGATGCTCTGCATTTATCACCACCCTGCTTCCGGAGGGCAGCTTATTAGACCTGTCGCCTGCAGATATTTGGACCTTAGCTCCCAGCTTCTCCATCACCCCGAGCATGACGTCCACATCCACCAGATCGGGCACGTTGTTGATCACGGTCTCGCCCTTCTCCACCAGCAGAGCTGCGGCCAGAATGGGCAGGGTCGCGTTCTTGGAGGCTTGAATTCCCACCATACCGGAGAGCTTTTTTCCACCCTGTATCACAAACTTGTCCATAACTCCTCGCTTCGGGTTATGTCCACATACTTTAAAACGTTAATCATCATGTTTCATTGGCGTAAAACACCTCTGGCTGCAAGTTATGCCACCTGTTCTCCAAAGTCAAGCAGTTCCGAGGGTCAAATCATTCTCTCGCGAATGCAGCAGGATAAAATCAGAGCTTCGTGATTCCTTGAGTGGAGGTGAAGCAGACAAAACCAGAGCCTGATTTAAGTTAGGTTCTGGTTCGATGCAACCTATCAGCGGTGGGACCAAGCTGAAGGCGGGATGCTTCTCAAGAGACACGACGTAAGACATTCCGTGGCCTGATTTCATGAATTTCCTCAAAAAGTTACCGATAGAGATAATAGCCCGCAGTATCGACCGAGATAGCGGTCGAACGTCATAAGGTTGACAACCGATGAGACGGATACAGAAGTCCAAACTCAAGCAGTATGCCGTAACCGTATTTATCGCCCTGGGCGTAGGCCTACTTCTGCGCACTTTTGTGGTGCAGGCATACCGCATCCCGTCACGCTCCATGGAAGATACGCTTCTGAGGGGAGATTTCCTGCTGATGAGCAAGCTATCCTACTGGTTTTCCGAACCTGACGCGGGGGATGTTGTCGTTTTCGAGTACCCCCTGAATCCGAGCAAGAACTTCATAAAGAGGATAATTGCCGTCGAAGGTCAGAGCGTGGAGATAATCAACAAAAGGCTATACGTTGACGGACAACCAGCAGAGGATTGGTTTCCCTACAAGTATACAGATTATCAGATATATCCTCCGGAATACTCCAATCGAGATAACTTTGGCCCGTTCGAGATACCGCCAGGGCAGTATTTCGTCCTGGGGGACAACCGGGACAATAGCCAGGATTCACGGGAGTGGGGTTTTCTGGAGAGAGAGTACATTAAGGGAAAGGCATTTTTGGTTTATTTCTCCTGGGCTCCCGACCCCGAAGCTCCCGCGTGGTCCAACAACTACATATCCTCCTTCTTTGAAATTCTCTTCTACAATCTCACCCACTTTCCCTGGCGAGTCCGCTGGGAGAGAATCGGGACCGTGGTTCGATAGGACGGTCATATCGACGGGTTCCGGATCCGTATATGGGCCAACGCCTCACCTTCACGCCCGGTTCATCAATTCGCATCTTGACAAAACCCGATTATGTGTTATGTTAAAATTGAACGCGTTACGGCTCCGGCTGTAGTGTATGAGAGCCGTTAGGGGTCCGAAGAAGGGATTGCCCTTCTGTTTTGAAATTGACGATCGAATAGCTGAATCTCTGATTCAGGCGTGACAAGCGCCTAAGGCGCAGAATGGAGTTTAAGACTCCACCGCCGATATTAAAGAAGTATACGAATTCGAGTGCAAGGGCTGTGTCCTGAAGGAGTTCCAGTATGAAGACGAAACCTCTTCGCCAGGCTGTGATCCCGGCTTTCCTGGTGGCTATTCTTACAGTCAGTAGCTCTTCATATTCCGGAGATTCCGACGTTCTGAGAATTGCAGAGGAGGCTCGAATTCCCAACCCATCCTCTCTCAAAGCCGAACCCAAGGCATTCTGCCTGTTCCAGTATGACGACGGAACGGCCCTGACGTATTTCCCTAATTGGAATCCCGGCGATAAAGTTGCGATATACTTCGACCCTCAGGAGTGTGGTGTTCCTTATCCCTTTCCTTTTCAGATAACCGACGTGGAGTTCCTGCTTTTCAATCATGCCGGAGTGGAGTCCACCGAGGTGAGGTTCAGTGTGTGGAGCATCGGATCCGATATATGTGAGGGTCCGCAAACAGAGGTATGGTCATCCTCGGTTTACACCGTCACCACGTTCTCTCCCGACTGGACTGGGGTGAGTTTCGCTGATTATGTCTGCGTGGATGAACCGTTTTTCTTCACCTTAGAGTATGTGAGCGGCGAAGGGGGAGCCATCCCAAATATACCTTCAGACACCCAACAGGACATGGTAGATACGTGTTACCAGTGGCTGTGGCACTCGCCGGCCTCTCCCCCCTGGTGGGAGTGGAATCGTTTCTGGAACGATCCGGACCCCGGCTGGATGTTGCTTCGGCTCGCCGGCGAAACCTATTCTATGGTTTGTGACACCGGATGGACTTGGTTGGGCGATAATGGATATGCGCCCAGCGGGACCCCGGACGTCGACGCGGGTCAGGACGGGTGGATTGCCCGCTGTGGTCCCGTAGTAGCAGGGAATTGCTTGGAGTGGTACGGAGTTAACGTCCCCTTAGGTTGGGGCGTGCCCGAGTTCATCGACACCCTGGCCAGCTACTTTCAGACCGACTCCTCCGGCACGGAAGTCCATAACATGAGGACCGGAATTGACGACCTCGTTAACGATTTTGCCATTACCGGTCTGTACACCAGCATCTGGCCGGCTCCTAATTTCGATGAGATGACCGACTCGCTTTCAGCCAACCAGAACATTGTCCTGCTTTTGGGTTTCTGGTGGTGGGATGGAAAAAACTGGTGGAGGGAGGGGGGCCATTTCGTCACCATGTCTGGGGTGAAACCTCAGGCGCTTAAGATTGCCGTAAGCGACCCGGCAAAGGATGCGGCTGAGTATCACTGGCCGGGAAGAGTCAGGCCGCCGGGTCATCCGGCTCCTCCTCATGACGACACGTTGCACAACGATTTGCAGTATGTATCTCACGACATCTATCATGTTAGCCTGGAATCCCCCTCCCCGGGAAATCCGTCTTGGCAGCTGACGAGCTATCTGGAGCTTGACGGCGATTTTGCCCGTCAATTCACCGGCAAGAATTTTCCTTCGGAGTTTGACTCCTTTTATCAACACGCGCCTGCAGGGACGACCTTTGTGACTGAGGTAGAATACGCGGTGATGATCTGCACCCGGCAGGAGCACATGTTTTGGGAGTCCGCCTTTCCGGACTATGCCCCGAGTGGAATGCCGGATTTCGATCAGCGTCAGGATAACTGGATCAACAGCGGGACGGGACGATTCACCTTCTCTGCCCCTGCGGCGATCGCCAATTCTTTCTGGTGGATGGACTCGAAGTTCAATCTTCCGCTGGGAACCATGGGAGATGGGGTGGACCAGTTTCCTCTGGTAAGGGATTATCTGGACAATCTCTCTCCCTTCAGCAGCTGGGATGATCACGATCTCTGGAACGTGGACCACACCGGTACGCCTTGCTGCCTGGCCGGTCCGCCCCCGGCAACGCCACAACCCTTCGTACCGGGTCCTCAGACGCAGGGCGCTATGGACAACTGGGGAGAGTTGGTGGAGAGGCTTGCCTGGCGGATGGACACAGACGGTTGGAGGAGCGCGGGTACTCACGTGGGGACTAAAGCTCAAAACATAACTGCAGCTGTGGACGAATGGCTGTCAAGTGAGACCTTCGCTGACGGGAGCGATCTGAGCGACAGTCTATGCGTGAAAGCCTATTCACGTCCCAAATTTACTTCGGTACAATCCCTGGTGCAGGAACGGGAGAACGTAGTCTTACTTTTGGGCTTCTGGTACCTGTCAAGCAACAAATGGTGGCGGGTGGGCGGACATTACGTCACCGTGGCCGGGATAAACCCGGTAGAGTCCACGATCGCGTTTTCCGATCCGTTCTTTGACCATGCCGAGACTGGTGGTGCAGGAAGGGTGCTTTCCGGCTCTTACATTCCTCACAGCCCCACGCCGCACGGCGATCCCACGATACACAACGATCCGGGAAACGTTTCTCACGACATTTACCAGGCGGATGCAAGCTTCTCGAACCTGGCAGGGGAGTGGGAGATTTCTGATTACGTAGTTTATGACGATCTCGACTACTACATGGACGTTTTCGACCAGCAGGACGTTCCGGAGGAGTTCGTTCCTCAGACTCAGGCATACGTCCCAGGCTATGACATCAATACGGTGGTGGAGTATGCCATTTTAATCGACGTCCTGGATTATCGTGGAGATGTAAACGGAAGCGGCTCGCCGGACGTGGGAGATGTAGTTTTCCTGACCAACTATCTTTACAGAAACGGTGATCCTCCCTCGTCTTCTTCTGCCGGAGACGTCAACTGCGATGGGGTAGTCAACGTGGGAGACATAGTGTTTCTCACAAACTTCCTCTTCAGGGGCGGCAACACCTCCCGCTGTTGTGGTCCCTAAAGCCTCTGAGGACACTTCGCTCAATCTAAACAGGATTGGAGGGGCTTCAGAGGGAATCTGAAGCGGGCAAGCGACATCTATTTCTGCCGGATGTCTTTTGGTCCCCATGCCAGCACGTCAAAGATGATCTTGATGTAGTAAGAAAGGTAAGAACAGTCAATCAAAATCTGGCACCCCAGCCTACGTCCCTAAGGCTGGGGTTTTGCGTATAGTCTTTGTGGCTACCGTCTTGTCTTTGCCATCTGATAAGTGCAGGTTTATTGATGGGAAGGTTGAACAAAAAATCGTTGCCTTCATTCGTTTAACCTGTTATAATGACCTGAAGTCAGATTGCTAGTCACAAGGGTCGAAGGCTTTAGCCGGAACTTGAAAGAAGTCACGCGCCAGGCCAGATGGATTGCTTTATTGACTTTTCCCTGTTGACTGGTGACTGTTGACTAATGACTGCCTTTCACGGAGAGATGTCCGAGCTGGTCTAAGGAGCACGCCTGGAGAGCGTGTAGGGCCCACAAGGCCCTCCTGGGTTCGAATCCCAGTCTCTCCGCCATGAACCATTTGGTGCATGGCTCCGCTTTTTCGCCGTTCAGTAGCACGGGGCTTTTGGCCTACGCACTGAAGGAAGGGAGGCAACTGTGGCAAGACTTATTCGCAAGGCTTTCAGCAGTGTCGGTAGTACTTTGCTAGCACTTCACATCGTCGGCTCAGCGGCCTCGTTCTTCGTGTTCTCATATCAATATGCCAGAGAGCACGGCTTTCTGTCTTGGCTACTTTTCGGTGAATTTGTGCCGGGGCTGAAGGCAGCAGTCTGGGAGGTATTCTTAATCCTCACCCTGGTGCAAGGCGCGGAGCAGCAGCATGTTCTTACATCAGAAGCGCAGGACTTTTGGTGGCAGCCAGAATACATGAGTCTCGTCCAGTTCGTTAGCAGCGATGATGACTCTACTGTTTCGATTACGTATCAAAGCGGCTTGAAGGCAAGCGATCAGACCACGTGCTCCGTGCTGATCCAGAACGATAGTAGCCTCGTGCTGAGAGTCGAGCTCCCGAAGAAAGCTCTGTTCACCTTGGACCCCGAGACTGGCCAAAAGGTCCCGAGTAAAACGACACCAATATACACAATACGTGACCATGATCTGAATGGCACACCTGACGATTTTCGAATTGAGCCAGAGGGAGAACCCATCAGTAGGGAGCAACTCACAGAAGATGGCTACACAGTGTACCGGAGTAGCCCGGAACAAGAGAGTGTCCCACTTTTTTGGGGCTTGGGGATAGGATTCTGCATCAACCATTTCCTTCACGGCGTCGATTCCCCAATGCCGAGACAGGAGGATTCACAAGATTGGCCGGAACTTACAGCAGAGGAGCTAAGCGAAATGAGTTTAGTCAGTGGCAAGGCGATGCGAGAACCGCTCGAAGATGAAGACTTAAAGAGATTCACAAAGGTCGTAGCGGATTATTCACGGCGAGTAGCTCGCCCCCTATCTAAACAAGACCTCTGGATATTTGCGATGCTTCTAGAAACCACATACCAATACGACTACGAGCTCGGCAGGTGTCTCCTTCATTCCATTGACGGAGGAGAACCTTTTGTCTCCAACGATCTGGAACGTCTCAGACAGTTGATGGAGACTCAGGGGTTCGCTCGCAAGGCCAAACTGGATGCAGATTATCGAAAGATCGTCTCAGCTGCGAGGGGGAAAATCTTCACTGATGAATTTGGCAATCAGTACCATCCGACGACACGCCAGGACGTACTGGATGGATTTGAACAGATTGAGATGGTCAAAGGCAATCTTGACAAGATCTCAGCCGCTTTGGAGGATTGGACAAGCCGGGAAGCCAAGTAGTTCTTGGCAGCGACAAAACCGCCAGGGGGCAGGAAGTGCGGCCTAACTCTCACAACCACGATCTATAAGAGTTCTAAGGTCATCCCAAACTCTCCGCTTTTTCGTTTTACTCTGAAACCGTTGTTAATTAGGCAGAAGCGCAGAGTATCCAACTCGCGAAACCGAGTTCCGACTACCATGAGACAGGCTGCTGTAATAAA
>CBDUQU010000041.1:0-21364 GCA_965369445.1 uncultured bacterium
GAGGCAAATCCGGACAGCGACGTCGATACCCTGGTCATGCTGGAGAAGATAACGAAAAGAGAGTTGGACAGGCTGAGAAGCATATTAAAACAAAAAGAATACCAAGAACTGACGGTGCTTTTGTTCTCGCGGCTGGACATGAACAATTTCGTTCCCTTTAAACGTCATCAGTTTCATTACGGAGCGAGGCTCCTCTACGGGAAATGCCCTCTTCATAAGCCAACCGAGCCGGAGATGATTCTCGAGATAAAAAAAATAGCCGATACCGTAGGCTACTGGAGCAAATTTCTGTATACTCATCCTCATCTGGCTGAGAACGTAGCGAGAAAAATGTATTGGCGATTCAAAGAGGCAATAATCGCGCTCAAGGTATACGCCCAGTGGAAAACAGGCGAATTTCCCGTGACCAAAAAGAGGCTGAAAAAGCTCTTGACTGATCCCAAAGACAAGGAAATCGTTACGATAATAGAGCAGTGGGATAAGAACGAAGATGAATATGAGAAGAATCCTGACCCGTTATTGATTAAGGGATTAGACTTCTCCCAGAGGATCTTAAAGAAAATCGATCCGTCGTTGCACGGCAAGCGTGCTAAACGGAGTCGATAGCAAGGTCGTCACCGAAGTAGCATCCTCTCGTCTCTCCACTCGATTGCGCCCTTGAGTGTTCAATGAGGCCACACCTGTTCAGAACGGCAAGAGATTGGGACAGACGGTGCTATCTGAGTTCGCTCGAGAAAGCCTAAGAAAAATCTCTTGACAAAAAAATCGGAGTACATATATTAGTCGCGATTCAAAACGGGTAGAAGTAGTATTGAAAGTGCCGTTGGATAGTAAGGGATAATCAACCTTAAAACCTTAACACAAAACGAAAGGAGTGGGGATCCAGATGAAGAGAAACATCTTGTTTGCCGGTCTTCTGATCGTCCCGGTTTTCCTTCTCATCCTGGGCTGCGGGGGAGAACCCGCAAACGAACTGGCGGCTGCCAAAGCTGCTTTGGAGAATGCCAGAGCGGCTGAGGCGGACAAATATGCGCCTGATCTCTTCGCCCAGGCGGAGAACTCTATCGCCGAGGCGGAGAATCTGATCGCTCAGAAGAAGTACGGGGAGGCCAAGAAGCTCTTGGTGGATGCGAAGAACGTAGCGGAGTCCGCTGCCTCCCAGGCTGTTACCAACAAGGATAACACCAAGACCGAGGTGGAAGATTACCTGGCGGCAATCGACCAGAGCATGAAACAGTTGAAAGAGACTCAGGACATGGCCAAGCAATGGGGAATTTCCAAGAAGCAGAGGGAACTAACTGAGGAGTTGGCCAGATGGAATGAAAACCTTGAGAAGGCTCGGGCTGAGTACGATGCCGGGAACTACCACTCGGCCAAGGAACTGGCCGCCGGGGTACATCAGGATTTGACCGCCAAAGAGGGGGAACTCAGAGAGGCCATAATGGCCAAGCAAAAATAGTCATTGGCCCGATTTCCTAAGGCTGCGATCTGGCCAGAGGCAAGAAAGCTAAAAAGATCTTTCGGTCTTGCCGTAGGTTTCAATTACAGTCCCAACTGTTATGACAAAAGGATCAGAATTCCTCTGATCCTTTTGTCATTTGCGAACGGGACCTTTTACTTTGAGCGCGGGAGCAGCTTTTCCGAAAACAAAAGAAGCAAAGGAGCGAGTCAGTTCCATCCCCTTAAGGCTGACCTGATCCCGCGTCCGCGGAACGTGCCTCACTTTGCTTCAAATGATCCTGAAGATCCCTTGATCTTCTGTCTCGGCTAACTCCCTAACGCCATAAATCTATAGGACTGCCTCTCTTGCCCTGCCTCATTGGAAAGATCGTCAATCCCTGTGTCAAGGGATGTTACCCAATCTTCAGGTTTATTGTTCAGAAGAAAGACCTTCCGGACACTTTTGGGATTTATGCGAGAAACACTCAACCAGCATCAACGGCGTTTGGTCAAGGAGTCATCGGTGAGAAGAAGAGAGTCCCTAGAAGAGGAATTTGGGCAGGGAAAAGCCCTGTCGCAGGTGTACCCCTCTTTCGGTAGCGGTCAAAACTTCTGGCTGAGGGAGAAAACTATAACCCCGGCAAAAACACTATAGCAAAAAACCTCCAGCTTGTCTTTAGGCTCCTTGGCTCCGTCCGACTTTTCACTGATGCTAATTGGAAAAGTCCAGTCAGTTATTGCCAGTCTCCGGCCCGGATATTGGTGTCCTTTCCAGGAGAAACTGAAACACCGGATGAACAGAAGCTTAAGTACAATCCTCTTCCGTCCGTGGACCGAAGCGGGTGGAGGTTTTTAGGCGTAAGCTATCGCCTCTATTTCTATTTTCATCCCCTTGGGCAGACGGGAAGCCTCAAACGTCGCTCTGGCAGGTGGATCGGTTTTGAAGTACTGGCCGTAGACTTCGTTCATCACCCCGAAGTCGTCCATGCTGTGCAGCAAGACCGTGGTCTTCACCACCTTCTCCAAGCTCGATCCGGCTGCCTCCAGGATGGCTTTGAGGTTCTCGAAGATCTGCCGGGTCTCCTGCACCACTCCGCCGTGAACTCTATCGCCGGTCTTGGGATCGAGTGCGATCTGGCCGGAGATAAAGATCAAAGATTCTCCCTCTAACTTGACTGCTTGGGAATAGGGTCCCACGGCTCGGGGAGCCTTATCCGTCTGAATGATAGATTTAGGCATACGCTTTCCTCCCTTACCTAATCAACTTTTTTTACTCGAGATTGTGCTTTAATAAAAACACTTTTGCCGAATCTGTCAACTGTTTTCCTTACTTTTTGATATTTCCACCCTGAAAGGTCAAATGCAAACGTAATGCATCCACCCTCCGGACGCCCGGAGCCTCCCCTCCTCAGTCGCGTTACGCGCAAAGAGAGACGTCTGACAACCCTGCAAGCTGTTGGCCCGAAAGGCAGACTGCCGGGGGGTGAGAGCTGCTGGACTCTGAGTGTTGGTTTCCTTCGGTCCCCCGATCCCGTTCCGCCCCAATCCCCACCTATTCAGTTGTGTCTTTGATCTCCTCTTTCTCCTCCAGCGGCGAAACAGCCCCTTTTTTCTCTTCCGAAGGAGAAGACGCTATCCCTTTCAGCCTGTCTTCAAACCTCTCACGTTTCTTGTCCGCCGAATCGAAACAGACGTTGGCGTTGCGCAGATGGGTTCTGATGAGCCCGAAGTCCCGGTTAAACCTATCGAAATCGACTCTCAGTCTGCCCAGCGCGGAAATGATCTCTTCCGCATTCTTCTCCACCTCCAATCCTTTGAGGCCAAGCATGATGGTTTGCAGGTAAAGATAAAACGTATTGGGAGAAACCGGGATCACCCTCTTCTGCATGGAATAGTCGGCAAGGCTCTTTCCATCCTCTGCGTCCTGATCTTTGACTATAGTCTCATAATAGACGTTTTCCGCCGGGATATACATCAGAGCAAACGGGAGGGTTCCCTCATCCGGAACTATGTATTTTTCTGCGATTGCATTTATGTGTGACTTCACGTCGGAGATGAACCTGCGCCGGTGAACCTTTCTATCTCTATCCGTATCTGCCTCCAGAAGCTTACGGAAGTTCTCCAGCGGAAACTTTGAATCGACCGGAACCAGCCTGTCAGCCAGATGGATCACAGCATCCACCCTCTCCCCGCTTTTGAAAGCGTGGGGAAGGCTGAAGTGTTTCGAGGGCAGAATCTGGCTCAGAAGGTCGCCTAAAAGAAACTCGCCCAAGCCCCCTCTGATTTTGGGCGCCCGCAATATCTCCTGAAGGCTGGAGATGTCCTTGCCAACCTCGAATATTCTCTTATTGGACTCCTCCAGCCGGGCTAAATTGGTCTGCACCTCGCTCACCGCCTTGCTGGTGGTTTCGAGCCGTTGGCTCACTATCTGATCCGTATTCTCCAGGCTCTTACGAACCTGCTCCCTTAGGCTTGCCAGTTGTCTCTGCATCAGGATGAGCAACAGGACAAGAATGATTATCACTGCGCTGCCAAAGATCAAATACTCCACTTAACCCCTCTGACTTAGACTGTTCGTTTTTCCGACAAACCGTTAATCAACGACAAAACTTCGTCCTTCTAAGGATAGTCCGTGCCGTGAACGGAAGCACTTTTGAGTATCCAGTATTCACCGTCCCCTGGCCCTTCTGATTTAACTAAGCCTACGTTCTTGGCATACCACTGGTAGCTGGTGCCATTGTATCTTACCGCGCCATATTTCCATCCCGAGGCCACAGACCTAAACTTCAAGCAGCTTGAGAATGTTCCTGCCGGCACTGTTACATCTTCCACCCCCTCAAAAATGGACACCCAAATGGCACCGGGCATCAATATGCAGGAGGTACTCAACGAATCTCCCACCTCAAAGCTATCTCTGGCGATAGCGATCGGGTAGTAGCAAAAGCTGGCAATGAAATTCCCTGTTAGCACCCTGTCGCCGTGCCCGTGCCACCTGAGGCCAAGCGTATCATTGGAATATTCGTCAAGCTCCCCCCACATTCCGCCGGGTTCACCGTTTGAGTAGGTGCCCAGAAACTGGCCTCCGCGAGTGATGACCTGATCTTCGGGGTAAGGGTACAAAACAGAAGCGTATAAAATCCGAGTCTCCGCCTCGTTGCAAACTCCGTTGCCATCAAGGTCCAGAAAGAACTCCCTCTCCTCCCACGTTCCGTTTGGCGCATCGTATTCCCCGTCAGAGTTTCTGTCTATCCACGGTATCCCAGGCGTCCAAGGATCACCGGGACCATCATACCGTCCGTTGGGGTTCACATCCTGATAGGGCTCATCCCAATCCCAGAATCCATTGCCATTCAGGTCGGTAAAAGGCTCTCCCAGACTGGAATCACCATCAGCGAATTTCTCCCGTATAGGGTATGAGGTTACCTCCCAAGTCCAGCTATCGCCGTAGACCAAGGGGAAGTAATCCTTCCAGAAAGACCGAGTTGGTTCTTCCTCTTCGTTCGGCGAAGTGACCCTTTTCTCGGTGCAACCGGCGATTAGCAGAAGAAAGACTGTCATCCCCAGGCAAACCGCAGTTGTTAGACACCTTCTCTTCATTTAACTCACCTCTCCGGCAGAGGCCGACGTGATAGTCCGTTGCGCTGGTCAAAGCACGGACGCGATTTCTTGCCCGTCTGGAGGGAAAAGCGCTCTGGCAACCCCTTCGCATTAGGGTTGGCAGAACAGACGGACTAGTTGTGATCCTCTACGGATAACTCGCGCCGTCTACCGAAGCGCCTTTCAGTATCCAGTACTCGCCTTCCCCAGGTCCTTCTGATTTTACCAATCCGACGTTTTTCGCATACCACTGATAACTGGTACCGTTATATCTAATCATATAGCTATAGCGAGACCAGCCCGAAGCCACGGACTTGAATTTCAGGCAGCTTCGAAATCTTCCTGCAGGGACCGTCACCTCTTCTACCCCTACAAGGATGGATAACCACGTGTAGGTCCAGGTGTGGGAGCAAGTGTTCATCGACGAATCTCCCACGCCCATGCTGTCTCCGGCGATGACAATCGGGCTGCAATTGACGGTGAGGAAGTCAAACGGGACAGTCCTGTCAACGTGCCCATGCCACCTGAGGCCAAGGTCATCATTAGAGTACTTGTCAACATCCCCCCACATCCCCCCGGGTTCGCCGTTGGAGTAGGTGCCCAAGAACTGGCCTCCGCGAGTGACCACCTGGTCTTCTGGATAAGGGTACAGGATGGAAGCATAGAAAGTGACAGAGTCCGCCTCGTTGCCTATTCCGTTGCCATCGAGATCCAGGAAGAACTCACCCTCTTCCCAGATGCTGTTTGGGTAATCGAATTCCCCGTTGGCGTTCCTGTCTAGATACGGTATCCCAGGCGCCCAGGGATCTTCAGGACCATCATACGCTCCGTTGGGGTACAGATCCACATACGGCTCGTTCTCATCCCGCCTTCCATTGCCGTTCAAATCGGTAAAAGGCTCCCCCAAATTCAAATCCCCGTCAACGAATTTCTCTTGAACGGGATAGCCCACGATTTTCCAGGTCCAGTTGTCGCCATAGCCCAAGGGGAAGTAATCCACCATGTGAAACTCAGTCGGCTCTTCTTCATCCGGGCAGGTGCCCTTCTTATCGGTACACCCGGTGGTGAGCAGGAGCAGAACGACTGCAGACACGCAGACTGCGGGTAACAGAAATCCTTTTTTCATTCTCATCACCTTGCCTCCGGCAGCCGAAACGGTTCGGACCGAGAATGATCAGAAGGAGAGATGGCGTTCCTCGCCCATCCCGTCAAGGAGACAATCGCTCAGCTTCCTTTAATCCCCTCGCCCCTGTTGCTGTTCTCCAGACGGGCAGGCTAACGCCCCGTCTGGGCGTCCGTACACGACAGGCAGGTTTCACCAATAGGTAGATTTTGCTGCTGGCCGTGATGACCAATAGCAAGCAAAACAGATGGAGATAGAGCCGGTTTATCTGCGGTTTGTCGTCTTTTGTCTGCCGTCTGCTGTCTGTGGTCTGTTATCTGCCAACTGCTAACTGCCAACTGGCAGCTGCTACTTCTCCTCGCCCTCCTTCTCTGCGTACTTCTTCATAAACGGAGCGAAGAGGTCTATGGGCACCGGGAAGATGAGGGTAGAGTTCTTCTCCGTTGCCACCTCGGCCAGGGTTTGCAAAAACCTCAACTGAATTCCCACCGGCGTCTTGCCGATCACCAGTGCGGCAGCGGCCAGCTTCTCTGAGGCCTGGAACTCTCCGTCGGCATGGATGACCTTGGCTCTTCTTTCTCTCTCTGCCTCGGCCTGGCGGGCAATGGCTCTCTGCATACTCTCCGGCAGATCCACGTTTTTCACCTCCACCACCGACACCTTAATTCCCCAGGGCTCAGTTTGCTCGTCGATTATGTGCTGAAGTTCCATGTTGATCTTCTCCCTGTTGGTAAGAAGATCGTCCAGTTCCACCTGGCCCAGCACGCTCCTCAGAGTCGTCTGGGAGATCATGGAGGTGGCGTACAGATAATCCTCCACCGCCACGATAGCTTTATTGGAATCCATCACTCGAAAATAGATCACCGCGTTCACTTTAACCGTGACGTTATCACGAGTGATAATATCCTGAGCAGGCACATCCATGGTAATCACTCTAAGACTCACCCTCACCATCCGGTCGACTAAGGGGATCAAAAAAATGAGACCGGGGCCTTTGGCACCTATCAATCTTCCCAATCGGAATATCACACCTCTTTCATACTCCCTCAATATCCTGACGGCATTAGCCAGGATAAAGACTCCGATGATTATGATGGTCAGAAGACCCGCTCCAGCCATGACAACCTCCTTTTGTTCGGTTAACGGAAGACAGTCAACTGTTTTCTGTTAACTTTTTTTGTGTTTGGTCACCTTCAGGGTCAGATGCTCCACCGCCGTGACCACCACCTTCTCCCCCTTCTTTATGGGTTGATCTGCTTCTGCACTCCAGATCTCCCCGTGAATAAACACGTCCCCCTCCGGTTTCAGTGCACTCCGCGCCACTCCTACCTCGCCCATCAGCCCTCTGCCCCCTGTGGTGACCTTCCGTTTACGGGCCCTGAGTGCAAGCCCTATGGCAACCAGGAAGAACAGGGCGGTGCCGGCGACGATGGTAACAATCACCACCAGGGATACACGCATATATGGCAAGGGTGATTCGAAAAGAAGCAGCGATCCCATAACCATAGATATTATTCCTCCTATGGCCAATGCTCCGTGACTCACGATTTTTACCTCCAGTATAAACAGGATCAAGGCCAGAATCATCAAAAGCAGGCCGGCGTAATTGATGGGAAGCGTTTGCAGGGCAAAGAAAGCTAAGATCAGACATATCCCTCCCACAATTCCCGGAAAGATCGCCCCTGGATTGGACAGCTCGAAGAAAAGCCCCCACATTCCCAGGGTGAGAAGAATGTAGGCGATGGTGGGATTGGTGATCACCTGCAGGATTTTATCTCGGACGCTTATCTCCGCTCTTTTTACCTCGATTTCCCTTGTGTCAAGTACCTTCTCACCTGAGGGAAGGGTCACCGTTCGTCCGTCGCAGGAATCCAGGAGCGCCCGGACATTGTCGACCACCAGGTCTATCACGTTCAGCTTCAAGGCCTCGTACTCCGTGGCGGATATGCTCTCTCTCACCGACTCTTCGGCCCACTCCTCGTTTCTCCCTCTCCTGCTGGCGATACTTCTTATGTAAGCAGCGGCATCATTCACCACCTTTTCTGCCATGGTGGAGTCCATCTGTCCCCCGATGGCCACCGGATGAGCCGAGCCCATGTTGGTTCCCGGCGCCATGGCAGCGATATGAGCGCTCAAGGTGATGAACACGCCCGCGGAGGCCGCCCGGGATCCGCTGGGCGCGACGTAGACGATTACCGGCACTTCCGAGTTTAGAATCTTTCTGGTAATAATGCGCATGGACTCATCCAGCCCGCCGGGAGTGTTTAGCTCGATCACCAAAGCCTCGGCGCTGTCTTCTACAGACGCGTCAATGGCCTGGGCGATGATCCGGGCTGTGATGGGGCCGATGGGCCCATCTATGGTCACCAGATTCACATGTCGTGGAGAGGCGGAAAGACCCCACGCTCCCAGAAAAAGGACGATAACAAAAAAAACCAAGCAGACTCTTTTCATAAACCACCCGCTTTTGAGAATGAACACGTTACTTCCGCATCAAAATATCGTGTGCGGATGAATAACGCAACAAAAATGTTGCCCCATGACAACTTATTTTTGACAGGTCTGCAGAGAGATAACTTGGACAGATCTGTTTGGAGTGTTCGCCTTTAGGCGAGCCGTGCGGAAGGCGTTGGGTGGAGGCAAGCTCCACCCCTACGCGATTACGGTGATTAGCCTTGCCCCGCGTAGGGGCGGAGTTCAATTCCGTCCTGACAGTTTCTCTCTGAGAGGATTATTCAGGATGTATCGCTTCTTTTCGAGATAATCCTTTTCATTCCTGATGATATGATCGTAAAAACCCCTTTGCCAGAACTTTTCGACTCCACTTACCTTCTCCCTGAGCTCCTTCGCGACTAAAGATTTGAAAGCCTGAACCACCCGAGATAAGCTGACCTGCTTGGACTCACCGAGGGCTAGGATGAAATGGACATGATCCGGCATGGTGGCGTGGCAGTTTATCGAAACATCGAATCTCTTTTCAAGATGGAACAGTTGGCTCTCGAGAATCTTCCTCGCCTTCTCGTTTCCAAAGCAGGCTTTCTTCCCTTTACAGCTAACGGTAACAAAGTAATACCCCTCTGAGGAGTAATCGAAACCCTTCAGGCGGAGTGAATCTCTTCTTCTTTTTCTAGGACGTTGTGGCAGGGTACCCTTACCCTGCCACATGATTGAAGGTCGAGGGTGAGGGCACCCTCGACCAACGAGCAGTTTCAAATCGGTGTCATCCGAAAAGCGCTTATCCGAAAAAGGCCTTCATCTTTAACTTGGCAATGGCCTTGGTGGGGTCGAGATCCTTGGGACACACCTTCTGGCAGTTGAAGATGGTGTGGCAGCGGAACACCCCAAAGTCTGAGGCCACAAAGGCCAGCCTCTCTTTGCTCTTCCCGTCCCGGGAGTCGTCGATGAACCTCAGAGCTTTCATCAAGGAGGCCGGTCCCAAATACTCCGGATCGGTGGCTTCCACCGGACAGGAGCCGTAGCAGGCAGCACAGAGAATGCAGTCGACCCATGGATCGAGTTTCTTTCTCTCCTTCTCGCTCTGAAGATATTCCTTCTCCGGCGGGTCTTCCTTGGGGATCAAATACGGCAGCACCTTCTTGTACTGCTCAAAGAAAGGTTCCAGATCGACCACCAGATCCTTGATGATAGGCAGGTGAGCCAGCGGTCTCAACACGACTTTGCCGCCCAGATTATCGATCTGGGTCCGGCAGGCCAAGTTATACAGGCCGTTGATGTGCATGGCGCAGGAGCCGCAGACCGCCGCTCGACACATCGATCGGTAGGCTAAGGTGCTGTCTATATTCTCGAAGATATAGATCAGGCCTTCTAAGACGGTCATCCCTTTGGGAGAATCGAAGGTGTAGGTCTGGAAGTGGGGCTCCTTGTCTTTATCAGGATCGTATCTTAAGATTCTGAATTCGGTCATGATCAATACTTCCTCTCTACAGGTTGATATTTGGTTATCTGAACGTGGCTGTAAGAAAGCCTTGGCCCTTCGGGAGCGAAGGTGGCGATGGTGTGCTTCAGGAAGTTCTTATCATCCCTCTTGTCGAAATCGGTGCGATAATGACCACCGCGGCTCTCCTTTCGCGCCAGGCCTCCGGCCATCAACGCCTCCGCCACGTCGAGATTTCCCTTGATCTCCAGGACCCAGATCTTATCGAAGTTGAAACTGCTGCCTGGGGAGACCGGCCTGATCTTCTTAAATCTCTCCTTCAGCGCTTTGATCTCCTGCAATCCGCTGGACATCAGCTTCTCGTCGCGGAACAGACCCGCTTTAAGCGGCATCAGCTTGCTCAACTCGGCGTTAATGGTGTAAGGATTCTCCGTTCCGTTCGATTTCTGCATCTGATCCAGCATCTCCTGTTCTCTTTTGAAAGCGCGGTCAAGAGCTTCCTTTCGCGGCTGCTTGGGTTTGTCCTTGACGTAATCGGCCGCTGCCGCTCCGGCCCTCTTGCCGAATACCACGCCATCCAGAAGTGAGTTTCCGCCCAGTCGATTGGCCCCGTGACAGGAGACACAGGCACATTCCCCTGCTGCATAGAAACCGGCTAGCGGAGTTGCGCCGTCTATACTGGTATCGATTCCTCCCATGCAGTAATGGGTGCCCGGCTGAATGGGGATGGGGTCTTTAATGGGATCGAGCCCGTTGAAATCCAAGGTGATCTCCCTGATTCCGGGAAGTCTCTCCATGATCTTGTCTTTTCCCAGGTGCGTTAAGTCGAGATGCACATACGATTCTTCGAACCCGCGCCCCTCCAGGATTTCGGTCATCACGCCGCGAGCCACGATATCCCGGGGACCCAGCTCCATGGCCTTAGGGGCATACTTGGACATGAACCGCTCCCCCTTGTTGTTGACCATGATTCCCCCCTCCCCCCTGCATCCTTCCGTCATCAGGATGTTAGAGGGATAAAGCGAAGTGGGATGGAACTGGACAAATTCCATGTCCTTCAGCGGAACGCCAGCCCAGTAGGGTATGGCTATTCCGAAGGCGGTGGAGGTAAGCGCGTTGGTGGTATTTCCGTACATGCGCGCCGAACCGCCGGTACCGAATATCACCGCATTGGCTCCGATGGCCTGAACTTCTCCCGAATGCATGTTCAAGGTGATCACCCCGCAACAGGCATCCGCGTCCTTTACCAGGGCGATCACTACCCATTCATTGTAGGTTTTGACGTCGTGCTTTATGGTCTGCTCGAAAAGGGTTTGCAGGATATAGTGCCCGGTCTTGTCCGTGCCGTAGCAGGTGCGGGGATAACCGGCACCGCCGAAAGGCCTTTGGGCGATCTTTCCTTCCTCGGTTCGGCTGAAAGGGCAACCCCAGTGCTCGATCTCGAAGATGGCCTCCGGCGCCTGTTGGGTCATGAAGATGGAGGTTTCCTGATCTGCCAAATAGTCACTCCCCTTGACGGTATCGAATCCGTGTTTTTCAGGGGTGTCATCGGCCGCCTTGGGATTGTTGGCTAAGGCGGCGTTTATTCCCCCCTGTGCCTGACCGGAGTGTGATCTGGGTGGATAGAGTTTGGTGACTATGCCGACGTCCACCTTTTTTTCAGCCGCCGCAATGGCTGCCCTCAAACCCGCCAGCCCTCCGCCGATTACCAATACGTCATGAAATATCATCGACTCTCCTCCCTTTATTAATGTGAAAAGGCCCGCCCCAGGAAGACTACCAGGGTGATAACCATGAGGATGGCGAATATGACCATGGCTATCCAGAAGAGGGCTTTATGGGGTTTGGTTAAGAAGAAGAAGTCGGCGATGGTGATACGCAGACCATTCAAGAGATGAAAGGCCACTACCGCGACCAGCCCGATCTCCAGAACGTGAGTGAGCGGGGTCTGAAGATTGGCTAACCAAGCGTTGAAGGTTGCCGCTCCCCCCAGGGACGAACTCAGGGCCAGGAAGTGCATGAAAAGATAAAGCACCAAAATCACGCCGGTTATCCGATGCAAAAGCCAGGCCCAGGTTCCCACGTTCGGGTTTAAGCCAACTTCGTCTTTGTACATTTTGAAAAAACCTACCTTGGGTTGGTACATCTCTTATGCTCCTTTGTTAAACGTAACTATCAGGTAGTATCCCCAGACGGAGATGGCGATTCCCAGAACCCAGAACAGGGTTTTTACGGCCTTGCCTGTTCCCGCCTTTGGGCGGTAATCGTGGACCACCTGCCAGGCTCCGTTAAACGCGTGAAAGAGTGCGGCCGGCACGAATACCAGATAGAAGATCACCCATCCTATGCCTTCCAGCCGTTGGGTCACCAGGTTAAAATCGATCTTCCAGTCTTTGGTGAAGTGAAGCACCTGGAAATGAAGGATCAAAAAGAAGGCCAAAAAGATCCCGGTGATCCTCTGGAGAAGCCAGCCGTAAGCACTGCCCTTTCCTGTTTTTCCGTTCATGGCGGTTGCTCCTTAAAAGAGGTTAATCGGTTTCTTATCCGAAGTCAAAAAGCCTTTGAGGTCTCTTAATCTAAAGCGAAAGCTTGTGACTTTTGTCACAAAGGACGAATTTAGATAATACTCAAATCAAAGTCAACAAAAAAATTCAAGATTTTGTCTGAGGCTATCCTTAGGCACGGTCTCGGCGGAGCACCATCTGGGTAGTTCCGTCCGACCGGATCAATGGAATTTACCAGGGGAGTCTGCCGACAACCTCCCCCTTCTGCGCAAAGTCAGACATTTTTCCTGACAAGGATAAAGAAAAACCCAGTCCTGCCGACAAAAAAGGCGTGGACCTATTGACAGACAATTCACCTGGCAACAAAACGGCTTTCCCTTGAATGATTTTTTACAAATAAGAGAGATTTCTTACGGAGAGTTTCCGGATATCTGTGATCTCAATCCCAGGTTCAGGCCGAAAAGCAAAAAGGTCAAGGTTGTGATAGACGTTCACCTTCCCCAGATTCAAAAAGGAAACCCGGATCTCTCATCAACCTTTGGCCGACTCATGAGACTTCTGCCTTCCTTGGAGAAACATCAGTGCGGAGAGCACTTTATGGAGGATTTAAGGTCCGGCAGCAAAGGCTCTCATTCTCAGCGCTCGGATGAGATAACCGACATGGCTCACATGATGGAACACGTTATCATTGATCTGCAAGCAAACATCACCGGCATGGATTCATGCAGCGGGATAACCTGCGGATACAAGAATCCCTCCTCCCGATTCGACCTCTTTGTGGAATGCAGGGACAAAAAGGTGGGCGCCTTCTCTGCTCTCCTGGCGACAGATCTGCTAGAAGCGCTCCTGACCAAGAAGATCCTGTCCGGAAGATTCCGCGCATTAATTGACCTGGCAAAGTACCTGTATGCCAACAAATCGCTGCTGCGTTTGGCCCAACTCGAACCAGCGGTTTCCCGAATCAGCACTGAGTTTGGCTGGAAGAGAAGATTTGTCTTGTCGCTGTTGGGAAAACTGAGCGAGTTTGGATTCATAGGTGCCAAACACTCATGGGTAGCTTAGCCAAATTTCAAGCGTGGAGCGAAAGCGAATGAACGACAAATCCTCATATAGAAATCCAGACGATCTGAAAAAGGAGATCAAAAAGTTGGTCTCCTTTGAAGAAGGGAAAGCTCTGTCCAAACCGTCACGGAAGCCTTCAAAATACGCCAGGGTTTTGAGCTGCACCTTCGTTAGGGGAACCCAGGACACAACTCAAAGGCAGAGGAAGGAACCGAAAATAGTCTACTTGCCTGACCTGATCGCGAAAAAGAAGCATCGATTAAGTAAGGGGAACTTCCAAACTACCACGGAGAGGAGGTGATATCATGTACAAATTCAACTTCAACGATTTCAAGAATATTGAGAGGACTCCCATGTCTCCCTCTTACCTGCAGAACAAGATCTGTGATCTGGTCGCTTGTTCTGTTAGCACCAAGGTGAAGGTGGATTCGATTAATCCGGATACCGGAGAGTACCGCATCATCCTTCATGGTACCTTGGATTGGGATTACCCGGAGACCTGGTGGACCAATCGGTAAGTCAGATTGATTACGATTTTATTTGAGCATTATCCCCTTACTGAAAGATGTATATTGACAACAAGCAAACACCGAAACTGATGAGGAGGGGGTGAAAAGAAGTGGCCAAATTCAGATTTCAGAATTTTCCTGCTATAGAGAGGACTCCGAGCTCACCGGCGTCCCTGCAGTACAGGCTGACCGAACTTCTGTACAACTCGACCTACTGCAAGTGCAAGGTGGACTCGGTCAATCCGACCACGGGTGAGTATCGCGTAGTGCTACAGGGCACACTGGATTCCTGGGATGATACCAACACCCCGACCAACACCTAAATTGTAGGTCAAAAGGAAAACCTTTACTGAGAGAGCCCCGCATCAGGGCGGGGCTCTTTCAACAAATTTCGAAAGCGGGGGGTTAAGATGAGAAAGCAAAAACCGACTTCATCCCCGAAGAGAAAACAAGGTCAGAAAACACGCTCGCGGACTCCAATGAGAAGCAAGGCCACCTGGCAGGACCCGACGGTCCCCATCACCAAGATATCGAAGAGTAAGAAGACGAAACCGCGTAAAGACGATCCGAAGAGAAACAGCTGTTGGTGGTTTGGCTGGGAATAAAGCAGTTTTTGCCTGAAACGAATTTCTACAACTTCTTTTTCCAAAGGCAAATTGCGCCCTCAAAAAATGTGAAATGGATTTCACATTTTTCTCATTGATTTGACAGCACTTTCGCATTCCGGCCCTCCAATCCTCTCCTCACAGATTACAAGCCTACTCTGTACCAAGAGAGAATCACCAGCATCGGAGTCTGGGCCTCTATTCGTCTGACAAATCAGCCGTCAAGCACACCTGACCCGCCACTCTACGGAGAAGAGAAAAGAATACTCAAAACCGGCTCGATTCCGGTGAAGATTCCTTCCAGCTTGAAAGTGACTGGACGGGTTTTCCCCACAAAGGACTTGATCTTTATTCACGCCTCAGTATATTTCGTATGTTCAGGAACGCACCTTTCTTTCGAAACTGCGAACCCACCTGAGAACAAAGGGGTTTATGATGAGGAAAAGGATCAGATCATTTGTCATTGTCATTATGGTTCTCACGGGAGGGGTGATGCTTCTCCCTCTCCAGAGCAACAAACAACCTTCAGCAGACGAGAAAATCCATGCGGAAGGAGAAAGCATGAAATTGCCCGAACCCAAGTTTTCGAGCCAGATCAGCCTGGAGGAGGCGTTTCTGAATCGCAGGTCGGTGAGGACCTTTAGAGAGGATTCCCTCACCCTCAAGGAGATCGGCCAGCTTCTCTGGGCAGCGCAGGGGGTGACGGAAAAGTGGGGTGGCAGGACGGCTCCTTCAGCCGGAGCACTCTATCCTCTCGAGATATACCTGCTGGCGGGAGAGATCAAGGATCTGGAACCGGGGCTTTATCATTACCATCCGGCGGATCACTCCATCTCGCAAAGAATTGCCAAAGATCTGCGCGGGGAGGTTACGGAAGCTTCACTCAACCAAGACCAGATACTGAAGGCTCCCGCTACCCTGATCATTACTACGATCTATGAGAGGACGACGAAAAAATACGGGGAAAGAGGCATCCGGTATGTCCACATGGAGGTGGGCTCCGTGGCAGAGAACGTCTATCTGCAGGCGGAGAGCCTGAACTTGGGCACCGTCTTTATCGGAGCCTTCGATGACCAGGAGGTCAAGGAGGCTCTGGGAATCACGGAGGAGCCTCTGGCGATAATGCCCGTCGGGAAAAAGTGATCTCCGTCTGCGAAGTGACTTCGATTATTGTTAATACGAGAGGTTCAAGATGGCTTTTACTAATAAAGTGGCATTGGTGACTGGCAGCTCTCGCGGCATCGGGAGAGCTATCGCTTTGAAATTGGCGGAAAAGGGATGTTCTGTGGGGATCAACTATCTCTCCAAGGATTGGGCAGCAGAAAAGGTGGTCAAGGGCATCGAAAAGATGGGACAAAAAGCGACCTCCCTTCAATGTGACGTCTCCAATTTCGCCGACGCCGAGGAGATGATAAAGAAGGCAAAGTTGGAATTTGGCAGAATCGACATCCTGGTCAACAATGTGGGACCATTTCTTTACAAAACCATTTGGGATACGACTGTTGAGGAGTGGCACCAGGTGATGAACTCAAATCTGAATTCGGTTTTCTACTGTTGCAAGGCGGTGGTGCCCTTCATGAGAGAGCAGAAGTCCGGTGTGATCATTAACATCGGCGGGCCCAACTCAGAAAGAACCCAGGGCTATCTTCGCACCTGCGCGTATGCGGTGGCTAAGACCGGGCTGGTGGTCTTTTCAAAAAGCTTGGCTAAGGAGGAGGCCGGGCACGGGATTCGCGTCAACGTGGTCAATCCAGGATTCATCGAGACCGAGGCCTACACGGAGGATATGAAGAAGACCATGCCTAAGGATGTTCCGCTCAAGAGATTGGGAAAGCCGGAGGATGTCGCCAACGCCGTGGCATACTTGGCCTCGGATGAGGCAGGCTACATCACTGGAAGCGTGCTGAACGTGCACGGCGGTCTATGGTGCTAAGAGGCCGGCCGGGCTGGCGGAGAAATGCCCTCCATTTCTCGCAAAGCGCCCATTTGTCGTCTGGCAGGCAACTCAAATCAACTTTGTCCTCAATATGCAGAGCCGTGCACACGTATAATTTATTGAGGGCCAGTAAAGTAAGTTGACGCATCTCTTTTCTCCACTGTAAATGGATTTGCGTCATACTGTATGTGTTCTTCGGAAGCTCACCTCTGAAAGAAGAGACATTCACGCGGAATCGAATTCTGGCCTCTCACCGAGATGACAGTCTGGATCGATACGCGCTTGCGGTTGAAGTGCGCCGCGCGAGTTCAATCTGTCGATTGTAGGCCAAAAGGGCCAAAAATGACTTGACAAAAGAACCTAGATGGATTAAATTGAAATTGAGGGAAAGACAGAAGTCGGGGTCATCAGCATAGGCGTTCAACTACCGGTTTTGGAAGACCAAAAACGCTAGTGAGGTAGGTGTTTACTTATAACCCAATTGATAAAAGGTACCTTTTCTCTTTTCATCACTTAAGGAGGCGATTGAGACATGAGGTGGCTCAATTCAAGTACAGCAGGGAGTCGCGCGATCTTCCTGCTCAAACGCATCCTCCTTTTTTCTGTCATCCTGAGCTTTCTGCTTGTCTTCAACCTTAGCTTTGCGGACGAGTTGACCGATCCCCCACCGGATTGGGAACACCCGTGGGATGACGTGTGCGAGACTGGCTCGGATCAGGGCCCAGAGGGTCCTCCCGAAATACACACAGGCTTTATGCTGCATTTCGGGTTTGACTCGTGGATCATGATCTTGTTGCAGTCGCCGGGACAGAAGGACGATGCGCCGGAAGAAAGGACTTTTGCGCCCACAGAGAAGAATCGTGGTGGCCTTCTCATCTTTGTCAGGTAAGTAGAACCACTTGGGAATGATCTGACATGGATAATCCGGATAGACGGATTGACATTGTTTCGTCTCTGGCGGTCAAAAGAGATTTTAAGTCCGCCCGGGCGGAATTAGAGAAGCTGAAGAAAGGGAATGACACCTCTTCGGCTTACCAGGGGGAGTTATATTATCTTGAGGGTCTGATTCTCTACGGGGAGGATCGCTATGCTCAGGCCCAAGATATGGCCCAGCAGGCTTACGAGCATTTGAAGCGCACCCTGAAGAACAAGAGAATCGGGCAAGTACAGCTCCTTTTGGGTTACATCCTCATTGACACCGGTGATCTGAAAAAAGCCCAGATCGAAATACGGGATGCAGTGGCCTCCTTCCGCCGGGCAGGTTATGAAAAGGGAATAGCGGATGCCTACAACAAGCTGGCTCACATATTCTTCATCCGGGCAGAATTCGATCGTTCCACCGAATGCTTGAAGCAAGCCATCGAGCACGTCAAAAAGCAAAAAGACGGAAATCTCATGATCGCCCGTCTCTCGGGTAACTTAGGCAGAGTCTATCTGCTTGTGGGAGAATGGGAAAAAGCCCAAAAGTGTTTCTATGACGGCATCAGGCAAAATGAGCGGGCGGCAAATGAGATCAGCATCTGCGCGAATCTTCTTTCGTTGGGTTACGCAGCTTGCCAGCAGAGGAAGTTCAAGGAGGCTCAGGGCTTCTACCAAAAGGCTCATCTCATTATCCAGAAGAAGAGCTTAAAAAGGGAAATGGCAATTTACCACGAATACAGCGCCGAATTGGCACTTGAACTGAGAGAATACGATCAATCTAACCGGCACGTCAATCAAGCCATCGAAATCGGAGAGGCCATTGCCGCTGGCAAAAGCAGCCTTGGCTGCCAGTCTTACCGGCTCCTGGCACAAGTTCAACTGGCTACTCAGAAGTTGAACTTAGCGGGAGACTCATGCCGGAGATTCTGGGAGCTTTCCAAGAATCTAAACGAGAAAGTAGAGGAAGGGATCGTCTATCGGGTCCTGGGACAGATTTACGCTCAGAAGAATAACAAGAGGCTGGCCAAAGAGAATTTCAACTCAAGCATGGGTTGCCTGGAGAAGATTGGATGCCAACTGGAGTTGGCCCGCAGCTATCTGGCTGCTGGTGAGGAGACGGCATTTGATCCCAAGGAGAGACTGGAACTCTTGAGTAGGGCCAGGAATTCATTTGCCGAGCTCTTCTCCGAGAAGTCTGCCGGGTTTGCCTACTGGGTGGGTTCAGCCCGCTTGGCAGAGGCTCGATCACATCTGGAAAGCGAGGAGTACGACAGAGCCATCGATTGCTTGAATGAAGCTGAAGCCTTGCTGGGAGAATGCATGGCGCAGGAGCCTGCCACCGCCGGGGATAAGCTGTCGAGGATCTCGGAGCTGCGCTCGAGGGTAGAAACAACCGTGGCAGAAAAAAGCCTCTCCCTGGACAATCAATACAATATTTTCCGGCAATTTCTCTCCGCGATCGAATCGGGCGAGGTCTCAGAGACGCCTCCGGCAAATCAGGAGGAAGAGATCAGCCAGAGTCTAAAACTCGTGGCCAAGAAGCTTCAGGCAGACCGGGGCTTTATTCTCGTCACGAATGACGAGGATCAGGCTCCCGTACTGGGCTTCAATCTCTCCCCTGAGGAGACTGAGCAGGTTCACCTCGGCCTGTCCCGTCTTAACGGCGGATTAGCCTGCTTGAGGGAGCCGGTTTACTCCACCGCGGGGAAAATCAATCTGTTTTCAGACAACGATGGGGAGGTAGCAAGTCTGCTTCTGGTTCCGCTGAAGATCGGTGAAGAGGTAAAAGGGGTGGTCTATCTGGACCGGAAGAGGAATGGAGCTTCTACCCAACCGTTCAGGAGGGATGAGCTCAATCTGACCGTGGCCTTTGCGGACATAATATCCCTGAAACTGGCCGAGATCGAAAACAAGATGCTGGGGGAGGAGAACTTAAGACTAAAGCAGCAGTTACAGGAAAAGAGCGCCTTCTCCAAGATCATCACCCAGAACAGCCGTATGCAGGAGACGTTGTGGAAGCTCTCCCAGGTCAAGGATACCGATCTCTCCATACTTCTGGAGGGGGAGACCGGAACCGGCAAGGATGCGGTTGCCAAGGCCATTCACTACAATAGCAATCGAAGGAACAAAAGTTTCGTGGTGGTCAACTGTGCCGCGTTTCCTGAGACTCTTCTGGAAAACGAGCTTTTCGGTCACAAGAAGGGTGCTTATACCGGAGCGTCGCAGGATAAGAAGGGGCTTTTGGAGGAAGCCGACGGGGGGACTCTGTACTTAGACGAGATAGCGGACATCAATCCGGCCACCCAGGTGAAGCTGCTCCGGGTCTTGGAGGAGAAAGAACTCACCCGGCTGGGAGACACCAAGCCCCGAAAGGTCGATATCCGGGTCATCTCAGCCACCAATGTGAGCATAAAAGAACAGATCGAGAAGGGGCTTTTCCGCAAAGATCTGTTCTTCCGTTTGAACACCATACAGGTTAAGCTGCCTGCCTTAAGGGATCGCAGGGAGGACATTCTTCTTTTGGTGAATCACTTCATACAGATTCACGCGCCGTGCCAGGAGGGCAAACTACCCCAGCCTTCCCCGGCCATAGCGGAGCTTTTGGCCGCCTACGACTGGCCCGGAAACATCCGGGAGTTGGAGAACGAGGTGAAAAGGATGGTGGCAATCAAGAACGGGGAAGCGATCGTGGCAGCCGATATCCTAACCGAGAAGCTGGGAATGGAAGAGGAGGAGGGCGCCAAGGATCTATCCCTGTACGAGAGAGTGGCGGGCTGGGAGAGACA
This sequence comes from uncultured bacterium, assembly GCA_965369445.1. Taxonomy (GTDB): domain Bacteria; phylum Zixibacteria; class MSB-5A5; order MSB-5A5; family SM1-73; genus SM23-73-3. Next base: position 20,379 of record CBDUQU010000041.1, read on the forward strand.
GTTCATCCTAAAGGCCTTGTTCGAGAGCAATTGGGTGAAAAAGGCCGCGGCCGGAGCCTTGCGTATTCCGGAATCCTCGCTCAGATTCAAAATCAAGCAGCACAAGATCAAAATACCTACAGAAAAGTAGGCCTTGGAATGCCTGATCTGATGCCACCCGACGGTGGCATTTTTTGTATCCCCCATTTTGCAGAGGACGAAAGAGCGGAAACCTATCCTTGCTCCCAGGCTTCTGGGAATAAGCTGCTTTCTCGGATCATTCTATTGCTCAGCAGACTTGCCAAGTTTGCCAGTTCATGCCAATGAGGATCACGCACATCCCTGTTGGGGAGCAGGGCCGCCTTGGTAGAGATAGTTTATCAGATAAACAAGATCACCCAGTTCAACTACGCAATCGTCGTTGGGGTCTCCGGAAGCCATGGGATCCGGCGCAGGACCCGATCTGTAAAGATAGTTAAGCAGGTAGACCACGTCTGCTAAGTCCACCACTCCGTCACCGTTGGCGTCACCGGCCAGGTGGGTGTTCATGGCAGCCAGCACCGCCTGATAGGCATCGATAATGCCCCAACCATAGGCGTTGTCGTTTCCGAAATCGCCCAAATCCACGGTCGTGCTCATCAGGATCTGCTTGATCGAATCCACCTCCAGATCGGGGTTTGCCTGTCGCATTAGAGCCACCACTCCCGCCACATGCGGTCCCGCCATCGAGGTTCCACTCCAAGAGTACCACGCGGAGCCACTACCTCCGGCTTTCTGGTTCTCCCGTCACAATCAGAAGGGCCCCGACTGCTGAAGTCGGCGATGGGATAGGGGAAACCGTAGTTTTTAGCGTCAACCGCTCCCACGGAGAAGTTGGTAGTGGGCGTCTTACAGATGTTGGCCGGCGACCTGTGCGTTTGTGCACCCGGGCCTTCATTTCCGGCGGAGAAGATGCAGACCACTCCGGATGCCTCGCAGTTCTCTATAACCGTCTGCCACCTGTAGTC
>CBDUQU010000042.1:0-21205 GCA_965369445.1 uncultured bacterium
AATTCCTCTTCCTCCTCTTTAGATACATCCGGGGGGCCGTCCCCCTTTGTATAGGTAATTGATCAAAAGGATTATATCCACGATCCCATGATCGCCGTCGCAGTTGGCATCGCCAGCCTCAAAAGAGACCGGGTAGGGACCGCTCTTGTACAGGTAGTTTATCATATACATCACGTCCGCGAAGTTGATCACCCCATCCCCGTTGGCATCGCCGTGCTCCGACAGCTCAATACTGGTGCAGTAGGGTATGTTTTGCTGTGGTGAATAGGTCACCGCATCCGACCTGGAGAACCTTATACTATACCAGGGGTCTGGAGGCCAGGGTAGAATATCTATGCAAATTGTCGTGCTGTCGTCTAGGGTGATAGTCACAGTTGCAGTCAGCAGTTGACTTCCGCCTGGAAACCTTTGATTCGGTGTGCCAGACGGAACCAGCGATATCCAGATATTATACCCCGCACTTATATCCAGAATTCTGGTGTCCCACACCAAACCCGTTCCCTGTTCAGACAGATCCATCATCCAATTACGTTCTTGGGGATTTTGCATGCTAGGCAAATGACGGAAGATGCTGTTTTCCAGATCAGGGAAGGGATAGACACTGGTGTTGTTGTAAGCCCACTCCGATCGTGCGTTAGCTGCTGGATTGCTGGATTCTAATCCAAGCGGGATAATCATACCCGCGATGGAGTCGATATGAGGGTCCGGGATGTCATTGGTGACATACATGGGCACGCGCACTTGCGCCGGAAACGACAACTGATATCGATCCGCAGGATAAGCCTCTACATAAAAAGAATCGCAGTCCCCGTTGTCAGCCGGATCCTGGCCAGGTCCTCCTTCGTACCGCACGCTCGCGCAATAGGGCATGTTATCCCGGGGAATATAGGTCACCGCGTCCGATCTGGAAAATGCCAATCTGTCGGTAGGAGGCCAGAAGCAGGTGTCCAGACACAGGGTGGTGGTATCAGCCAGGCTGAAGGTCATGGTGGCCACAAGTACCCGGCTTCCGCCGGGGAACAACTGATCCTCATAGCCGGTGGGAACCAGGGCCAGCCAGAAAACATCGGGTTGATAACTCAAGTCCAGAATCTTGGTGTTCCACTCCAGACCCGACCCCTGTTCGGCCAGATCCATCATCCAGTTGCGAATCTGCGGATCGTCCATGCTGGGCAGATGACGGAAGACGCTCCGCTCAAGGTCTGGCGAGGGATGCACAGCCGTCCCATTGTAATATGCATCTATCCGGGCGTCTGCTGCCGGATTGCTGGAAGTAAAAGTCAAGGGAATGAGCATACCCGCCACCGAGTCTGTGGCCGGGTTGGGTATGTCGTTGGTGATCAGTATGGGAAAACGAACCTGCCAGGGTGGAGGAGTATAGTTGAATGGGTCGTAGCATTCGACGTAAACGGTATCGCATACTCCCGGATCGTTCCCATCTTCAGGGCATTGAGCCCAAGCAGAACCCGCTAACAGGAGAAGAATCACTCCTGCTACTGATAGTAACACGTACTTTTTCATCCCTCTTCCTCCTCTTTAGATACATCCGGGGGGCCGTCCCCCTTTATACAGGTAATTGATTAAAATGACTACATCCAGAATCCCGTGATCGCCGTCACAATTGGCATCGCCGGCTTCAAAGGAGACCGGGTAGGGCCCTCCTCGATATAAGTAGTTTATCATGTACATCACGTCGGCTATGTTGATCACCCCATCCCCGGTGGCGTCCCCGTGCTCCGAGTGTCCAATACTGGCGCAGAAGGGTATGTTTTGCTGTGGTGAATAGGTCACCGCATCTGACCTGGCAAACCTCACCTCCGACCACCCCCCCGGAGGCCAGTAACAACCCTCTATGCAAATCGCCGTAGTGTCGTCCAGCGTGAAGGTCATGGTTGCGGTAAGAACCCGGCTTCCTCCGGGGAACCTCTGGTCCGGCACGCCGGTGGCAACCAAGGACATCCAGAAGTGAGTTCCGCCGCCGAGATCCAGAATCCTGGTGTCCCAGTCCACCCCAGTACCCTGTTCAGACTGGTCCATCATCCAGTTACGCTCTTGTGGGAATCCCATGCTGGGTAGATGGCAGAAGATGCTGTTGTCTAAGTCTGGCAATGGATAGGTGTTGGTGTTATTGAACGCAGCGTCTACCTGAGCGTTGGCCGCTGGGTTGGTGGAGGCAAAGCAGAACGGCACAACAATCCCTGCAATCGAATCGACATGAGGATCAGGGATGTCATTGGTGATACGCAAGGGAAAACGCACGTGCGCCGGAAACGAGACCTGATACTGATCTGCAGGATAAACATCAACATGAAATGAATCGCAGTCCCCGGGATCGTTCGGGTCCTGATCAGGGCACGGATCATCATACCGAACGCTGGCGCAGTAAGGCATGTTGTGCCGCGGAGTATAAACGTCTACCCAAGCCGTGGCGAAGTCCAGCGGACCTTCCGGAATGGGAGTGTGGCAAGTGTCTATGCAAATCGTCGTGGTGTCATCCAGCGTGAAGGTCACGGTAGCCAGAAGAACCCTGCTTCCTCCGCAGAACCCCTGATCCTGCGTGCCCGACCGCACAGGGTGAAACCAGAAGATTTGAGGCTGACTCGTCACGTCCAGAACCCTGGTATCCCAGTCCAGACCCGTTCCTTGCTCAGCAAGATCCATCATCCAGTTGTGAACCTGTGGGTCTTCCATGCTGGGCAGATGATGGAAAATGCTGTTGTTCAGGTCGGGGAAGGGGTAAACGTTGACGTTGTTGTGCACGGCCTCTATCCGGGCGTTGGCGGCCGGATTGCTGGAGGTAAAACAGAGATCAATCAGCATGGCCGAGATTGAGTCCCTCACAGGATCAGGGATGTCGTTGGTCACCAGCAGAGGAAAACTAACCTGCCAGGGCGGAGTACCCTCCGTGACTGAGGAGTCGTAGCATTCGATGTAAAGGGTGTCGCATATCCCGGGGTCTTTCCAATCCTCAGGACATTGAGCCTGAGCAGAACCTGCTAACAGGAAAAAGATCATTCCTGTCACTGATAACAATACACACTTTCTCATCCCACTTCCTCCTCTTTAGATACATCCGGGGGGCCGTCCCCCTTTATACAGGTAATTGATTAAAATGACTACATCCAGAATCCCGTGATCGCCGTCGCAGTTGGCATCGCCGGCTTCAAAAGAGATCGGTGGCGGGCCTGACCGATACAGATAGTTTATCATGTATATAACGTCTGCTATGTTGATCACACCATCTCCGTTGGCGTCCCCATGCACCGAACGTCTGACGTTCACGTAAAACGGGCCGTTGTGCCAGGGCATGTAGGTCACGGCATCGGATCTCGAGAAGCACGTTCTGCCAAAATACCAGAAGCAGGTATCAATCCGAATGGTCGTCGTATCTTCCACTGTAAGCGTTATGGTTGCCGTTAGAACCCGGCTTCCCCCACAGAACCTCTGATCCGAATAGCCGGAGGCCACCAATGAGAGCCAGAGGTTATTGTCCCCACTGGTGAAGTCAAGGATCCTGGTGTCCCACTCCAGACCCATCCCTTGCTCAGAGTAATCCATCATCCAGTTGTGGATTTGTGGATCCTCCATGCTGGGCAGGTGGCGGAAGATGCTCCCATTAAGGTCGGGAGACGGATACAGGTGTGTTGTGTTCTTCGCCGGTTCAACGTGAACGTTGGCGGAGGGATTGGTGGGTCTGTAGCACAGAATAACCACTATACCTGCGATGGAATCGATAAGTGGGTTCGGGATGTCATTGGTGACATAAAGCGGGATGCGGACATCCCACGGCGGGTTATTATATTGCAACGAGTCCATGCAGGTGATGTATAGGCTATCGCAGATTCCGTTATCGTTGGGGTCTCCGCCTTCGCATGCCCAAGCAAAACCCGTCAATCCCACAAACAGGACAGCTGCTGCCGAGATCAAGATGAGCTTTTTCATTCCCTCCTCCTCTTAAGATTCTTGTGGGTCTTTTCCTTTGTTAGCTTTACTTAAAATCAGAATGAGAGTTCGGTAACCTTTCATTATCAACTTCTCCCTGGGGCGAAGCCCGCTCAGAGATCGGAATGCCGGGGGACGTTCGCGCTGGGGTTCCGCCGAGATTAGGATAGTGTCACAAAGTATAAAGTTATCCGTAATAAATTTAACCAATATAATTCACTTGTCAACAAAAATCGGTGCCTTTCCCTATTCTTTTTTCCGGCTTTTGCGGATCGAGCCCGAAAGCGCCATAATCTCGGCTGTACTCTTGGCTTCCCAACGCTTGATGTCCATCGACCGTAATGCAATAGGGCCGAGACGTGTAAATAATTGCTTGACAAAACCGATAGCTTATATTAAGCTAAATGCAAAATGGCTCGCGCGTGCGTTTCGTCGAGGAATTGATTTGAGAACCCGAGGATAGGAAGGCTCTGGATCCTTCGAAAGTTCGGCCATGTCAGAAGGTCTTTTCAGTTCAGAACGAATCAGGACAGACCGGCAATGAGTGTGACTATGATGGTAGATAAAGATATTCAAAGGGTGGCAAAAGAGGAGGGGCTCACCTCCGCTTTCATAGAGAAAGGGGTGGCAGAAGGCTCCATCGTGATCCTCAAGAACAAGGTCCACGAATGGTCAAAGCCGGTGGGAGTGGGCAAGGGTTTGAAGACCAAGATAAACGTGAACCTGGGGACCTCCCCCGACAGAATTGACTATGACCTGGAGTTGGAAAAGGTTCGGCTCTCAATGGAATTGGGGGCGGACACGGTGATGGACCTCTCCACCGGCGGAGAGATTCGGGATTTGCGCATAAAAGTATTAAAGGAATCGAAGATTCCGGTGGGAACCGTCCCCATATATGAGGCGGTCTGCAGGCTGGCTAAAAATGGAAAGACCCTCCTGGAGATGACTAAGGATTCTCTTTTCTCGGTTATCGAAGATCATCTCAAATCCGGCGTCGATTTTCTCACCCTTCACTGCGGGCTCACCAAAAGAGCCCTTCCCATACTCGACGAGAAAAAGAGAGCCACCGGCATCGTGAGCCGGGGAGGATCGTTCCTTTACCGGTGGATGAAACATAACAACCGGGAAAACCCCCTGTATGAGTTCTACGACGACCTTCTGGACATGACTAAGGAGTACAATGCCACCCTGAGCTTGGGGGATGGTTTAAGGCCCGGCAGCATTGCCGATTCCACCGATCGCACCCAGGTGGAGGAGCTATTGATACTGGGAGAGCTGGTGGAAAGGGCACAAGATAAGGGAGTGCAGGCCATGGTGGAGGGTCCCGGCCATATCCCCATACATGAGATAGAGGCCAACGTGCTTTTGGAGAAAAAGCTCTGCTCCGGGGCGCCTTTTTACGTTCTCGGTCCCCTGGTGATAGATTGCGCTCCCGGATACGACCATATCGTCTCCGCCATCGGCGGTGCGGTGGCAGCGTCCGCCGGCGCGGATTTCCTTTGCTACGTCACCCCGTCTGAACATCTGGGCCTGCCCGATTTAGACGACGTCAGGGAAGGTATCATCGCCTCCAAGATCGCCGCACATGCAGCGGACATCGCTAAAGGGGTGCAGATGGCGGAAAAACAGGATGCCCTCATCTCGCAGGCGAGAAAGGATTTCGACTGGGAGCGGATGATCGCTTCCAGCTTAGACCCCAAAAAAGCAAGAGAGAAAAGGGGAGCGATCGAATCGGACTTCAAAAAATGCACCATGTGTGGCCAGTTCTGTGCCATGCGTGAGGACAATATCTAGCGGAATGCAAAATCTTTCAACTCGAAAATCAAAAAGAAGGCCTTGAGCCGCTCAAGAATGGAGGAACTAATGAGGTTTAGACGCTCGTTGATCAGCGCGACTTTGGCAGTATTCGCGTTCCTGCTCTATGTGATCTTTTGTTCGTCCTCATCTTTTGCCCAGAAGGATTCCTTCGGCAAGCCCGACACTTGCCGGATCATCGTGTTCCAGGAGGAAAACAGCAACCAGGTGATGGCATCGGTATCTGTCTTCAATGATGAAGAACTGGCGGCCATGACGCTTCCCTTTCGGTACGGCGACGGGAAAACCCCAATTAAATGTGACTCCATAAAATTCTGGGATACCCGAACCATGTTCTTCGACATGAAGACCGAACTGATCGACACCGTCCGGCAGGCGGTGCTGATTGGGCTGATCGCCGACATGTCCGGGCAGAGGCCTCCCATAAAGAAGGGAGACGGAGAGGTGGCGAAGATATACTTCACCATCCCTAAGGGTGCCAAGTTCCAGGATTTCTATATGGACACCACCTGGTTCAAGCCCATGAACGTGCTGAAGTTCGTCACCCCGGAGGTGAAGAGCGTATATCCGGCCTTTGACAATTCCAGGGCACTGATAAGGGGCGGAATTCCTCTGCCTCCTCCGACCGAGAAGCAAAAAGAGAGCGAGACAGAGAAAGCCTCAGGAGTTGAGAAAGAAGGAAAGAATTAAAAACTGAGACAAATGAACCGAGGTGACTGGCTCTTTCATTTGACCTGAGTATTTCCGGCCGAACGGGCCATGAAGGCACTCAACCTCCCTGACAGGAGACCCTCAACTAAAGAGGACTTGCTTCAAGTCAGAGGGGAAAGGTTATTCCGTCTCCCCAAGGGGCTGGCCAGACATCTGGCTCTTCCGACAAAAGGGAAGTTTAAGTCTCATTCGACAAGGAAAATATGTCGGCCCAAAGACAGGGTGACCTCCATTTCTGCAGGTCAGGTTAGTGTCTCCTTTGCCGGCACCGTTAGGGAAATCGGGTTCGGTGAGAGACCCACAACGGTGATTTCTGGTCGAATTTTCAACACAGCTTTTGATTGACAAATTTGGGAAAAGGATTATATTAGATAAGAGAACAGTTAGTGCTTCGTCCAGGCCAAGTGCTTCTCTTGAAGTAACACTGCTTCCGGGGAAACTTACCAGGTCATTTTAGTCTTAAAGCCTTAGTTGTTCACTGGCTGGGAATAATCGACTAATGCCGCACGGAGGTTGAAATGAAGACCTTGAGAATTCTGTTCACAGCATTGATTCTGCTCTTCTCTGTCCTTACCCTCCCGGCCGTATCGGCACAACAGGTGATGCAGGCGAGAATCCATCTTAGCCACAAGGCGCAGATGAAACAGATCATTGGGCTCCATCTGGATATTGCCTACGTCGAATACGGGCGATACGTCGACATCGTAACTGACCAAGAAGAGGTTGATGAACTTCGCTCTATGGGATATCAGGTGGAGGTAGTGCACGAAGATCTGGTGGCTTTCTATCAGAGCAGGCTGGAGGTGACCAAGGACATGGGCGGATACCATACCTACAGCGAGGTCCTGGCGGTTTTAGACTCCATGCATACGCTCTATCCCACCATCACCACAGATAAGATGGACATCGGCCACAGTTTGGAGGATAGCACCATCTGGGCTTTTAAGATCTCGGACAACCCGGGCGTGGACGAGGACGAGCCGGAGGTTTTTTTCAATAGTCTGATTCATGCCCGCGAGCCTGCCGGTTTGGAAGTGCTGCTGTATTTCATGTGGTACCTTCTGGACAATTATGGGATCGATTCTCTGGCAACCTATTTGGTGGATGAACGGGAAATTTGGTTCGTCCCGGTGGTCAATCCAGACGGGTATTGTTATAACGAATATACTCAGCCAGGCGGCGGTGGGATGTGGAGGAAGAACCGGCGCAACTGCGGAGGAGGAGACTGGGGAGTGGATCTGAATCGAAACTGGGGTTACATGTGGGGATATGATAATGAGGGCTCCAGTCCCTATTGTGAGGACCCTACCTACCGTGGAGATTCAGCCTTCTCCGAGCCGGCCACCCAGGTGACGCGAGATTTCATACTGAGCCGGAATTTCGTGATGTCTTTGGACAATCACACCCACGGGGACTGGCTTCTCATTCCCTGGGGCTACGATTATATCTATACCCCTGATCACGACCTCTTCCGGGCGATCGCAGAATCCATGGCGGTCTTCAATGGATATACTCCGGCGACCTGTTGGGAGGCTATGTATCTGGTGAATGGCGGAAGTTTCGATTGGGAGTACGGAGAGCTCGGGATTATCGGCATCTCCCCGGAGATCGGAAACAGCGACGACGGGTTCTGGCCTCCCTCGTGGAGAATTTTACCCTTGTGCGAGCTGAATCTTCAACCCAATTTGCTGTTCGCGGAGCTGGCGGGCAACCCGTATCAGATTCTGCCGCCGAATTCCCCTGTCCTGGTGGCAATGGACACGGTTCCCTCCGATTACACCATCTCTTGGTCTCACCATGATACCTTGAACCCGGCCTCGGCCTTCGAGTTGGTGGAGATGACCGGATTCGAGAGGATCACCTACGACGTGGAGAGCGATTACTCCGAGTGGGAGTTAGACGGGTTTTCCGTTTCCACCAACAGAAACCACTCTCCTTCTCACAGCTTCTACTCCGGGGAGGACGACCGGTTGAATAATACGGTGACCGGAACCAACAGCATCAACGTTCAGCCCGACGATAGCCTGAAGATATGGTGTTGGTACGACATCGAGAATAACTGGGACTACGCCTATGTTGAAATCTCGACAAATGGAGGAAGCAGTTTCTTCTCCATCCCCGGAAATATCACCACCAACTACAATCCCAACGGAAACAACCTGGGGAATGGAATCACCGGGTATTCCAACTGGGTGGAGGGGAAATTCGACCTGTCCGGCTACGTGGGAGGACAGATATATCTCCGCCTCCGTTACGTGACCGACGGTTACGTGACCGAGGAGGGCTTCTATGCAGACGACATCTATCCGGTTGAGGGATACGAAAGTACAGTCACTTTGTCCGATGCCATCGCCGATACCTTCTACTACGTCTCTGGACAGGCGGAGGGAACCTACTTCTACAAAGTTCGGGCAAAGGACGCGGACGATCAGTGGGGAGCCTGGAGTAACACCGAGGTAGCCGTGGTCGGTTCCGGCGGCTTCCTGCGGGGCGACGCCAACGGTGACGGGTCAATAACCGTAAGCGATGTGGTCTTCCTGGTCAACTATCTTTACCGGGACGGACCGACTCCTGACCCACCGGCGGCGGGAGATATTAACAGCGACAGTCAAATAAATGTTGGAGATATCGTGTATTTAGTAAATTACCTCTTCCACGGAGGACCTCCTCCTCAGAACTAAAGAGGCCGGTTTATGAGATAGATCAAAAAAGACGACATTAAAGCCCAGGAGCGGGCCATCTGAGTTTCCCTTTATTACCCCCCCTTAAAACCCCCTTTTATTCAGATGCCTGCTCCTTTTTTTTGAACTTTCAGTCGGCGGCGACCGAAAGAGTGTGCAGGATTAAGTCAACATTTTTGCGGGAAAACCAAACAAACAGGACAGGTTTTGTCGTATTAAGAACAAAGTTTCAATAAGGGAACGCGAGTTTTTCTTAAGCGAGGCGCAAACCGTGAAGATGCAAAGTAAAAACGTGCGAGCAGCTATATCGCTTTTGGCAGTATGCGCTCTGTTTCTTGCCCCTGTTTCGGTGCGGCCGTGCGAAGCAGTTGAGGCACCAGAGCACACCTGCTGTTTCTGCCCTTGCTGCCAGGATTCCGAACCTTCTCCGCCGGATAATCATGCTCAAAAGGACGAGTGTTCCTGCCGAATCGCAGAAAAGCACGAAGAAGAGAATTCACCGGCGGTCGTCGTTTCGGTTAACGGTGATAAACTACAGACCTCTCTCTTGACGTCGAACATCGAAGGTTCGTTCGAACGTCACCCAAGTCAGTTCGCTGATATTGGTTCACCTAATTTTATCTTTCCCAGTAGAGATCAACCCCTATATATCCTGCACTCATCTTTTTTGATCTAATTCCTATAGTAAAGCTTACAGCCAATTAATTGGTTGCCATTGGCCGGGGAGAGTTTTATCTTTTGCCGGTAAATCGAGAATTTATGCGGCAACTTGTTGGTTGGCTCAAAAGGGGCGAATTTCTGTTTCTTACTATGGGAGGTAGAATTGAGAAAAACATTTTTGGCGTGCTTTCTAACAGTTTTATTGAGCTTTTTGATGCTGGTCCCGCCTTCGAGCCTGGCGCAGGAGCTGGTCTTAGATTCTCTGATAGCGGAGGCACTGCGAGCCAACCCGGATCTGGCTGCCGCCAGGAGCCGCTACCAGGCCTTCGAGGCTAAGGTGCCCCAGGCCGGGTCCTGGCCCGACCCGATGTTTAAGACCGTCTTCTCCAATCTTCCCACCGACTCTTGGGCCATGGATCGAACCCCCATGAGCGGGATCGAGTTGATGTTCACCCAGAAGGTCCCTTTCCTGGGAAAGCTGGGACTCAAGAAGAACGCCACCCGGAGCATGGCCAGGAAGGCAGAAAAGGAGTACGAGTCTGCTGAGGATTTCATCATAAGCGAACTCAAGCAGAACTACTACCGGCTCTATCTGTTGGAGACGTCGATTGAGATAACGGAGAAGAACAAAGTTCTGCTGGAGGATTTTGCCAGGATAGCGTCCACCAGATATTCGGTGGGGAAAGGGGTGCAACAGGACGTGCTCAAAGCCCAGGTGGAAGTCTCCAAGATGATGGACAACCTCATCTCCTTAGAGGAGATGAATAAGACGGTTCGGGCAAAGATAAATGTCCTCCTGAATCGCGAACCTCAGCATTCGTTGGGAGAACCCCAGGAGTTGATCTTCTCCAAGCTGGATTACACCGAGGAGGAGCTCCAAAATCTGGCGGTTGGGAGCAATCCGGCTCTCAAAGGGATGGGATTCTCAGTTGAGGCATCCCGATTAGCCTATCGCCTGTCCCGCCGGGAATATTGGCCCGACTTCACCTTCTCTGTCAGCTACTGGCTGCGGGACGAGGTCCAGATGGATCCGGTTAGGGGAGTGAATTTCTTCTCAGCTTCAGCCGGCATAAACATTCCCCTTTACTTCTGGTCGAAGCAGCGGAAGAAGGTTCAGGAGAAGGCGCTGAATCTTGAGTCTGCTCGACAGAAGTACGAGGGCCAAGAGAATAACCTGAAGTTCAACGTGTCCCGACTCTTCTACTCCCTGAGCAAATACACCCAGGAGGTGGAACTTTACCGGACCGCCATCCTGCCTCAGGCTCGACAGTCTTTAGAATCCGCCAGATCCGGATATCAGGTGGACAAGGTGGATTTCCTGATGCTCTTGAACAATCAGCTAACCCTTTATAAATATGAGATCGCCTATCATCAAGCCTTAAGCTCTTATTTCATGACCATCGCAAGACTGGAAGAGATGGTGGGAAGATCGTTGTTTATGGAAGGAGAATGAGCTATGTCGGATAAGAAACCAAAATCACAGGTAATTATATTGGTCGCAGTTGTCGCTCTCGTTTTGGGCGTCGCGGTGGGCTTCTTTATCGGAAAGGGCTCTTCCGGCCCAGGCCCGGACCTGGAGAGCCAAGAGTCTGTCGGCGCGCAGCTTTATTCCTGCGGGATGCATCCGGACATCATCAGCGAGGAGCCGGGCAATTGTCCCATCTGCGGAATGAACTTGACCCCGATAAAGACGGCTTCGGTCGCCACTACTACGCCGACGGGAGAACGGAAGATAAAGTACTGGCGCGCCCCCATGGATCCTACATACATCTCGGATGAGCCGGGTAAATCGCCCATGGGAATGGACTTAGTCCCGGTCTATGAGGACGAGATCGCCGAGGGGGCCATCAGCATCGACCCCATAACAGTCCAGAACATGGGCCTGCGAACCGCCTTAGTCGGAACGGGCGAGTTGACCAAGACCATACGGACGGTGGGACACGTCGACTATGATGAAAAGAAACTTTACATCGTCAACACCAAGATCACCGGCTGGATAGAGAAGCTCTATGTGAACACTACCGGAGAGGTGGTGCAAAAGGGCCAGCCGCTCCTAGAGATATATTCCCCGGAGCTGGTCAGCACCCAGGAGGAATATCTCTCCGCCTTGAAGAATTACTCCGAGTTGAAGGATAGCCCTTATGAGGAAGCCCGCACCGGTGCGTTGGAGCTTTTGAACTCCACGCGCAAGAGATTGGAATACTGGGACATCAACGAAAGCCAGATCGAGGGTCTCAAACGAGACCGGGAAATAAAGAAAACTCTCACCCTTTACTCCCCCGTCGACGGAGTTGTCCTTCACAAGAATGCCATCGAAGGGGCTCACGTCAAGGCGGGATCGGATCTCTTCCGGATAGCAGACTTCTCCACCGTCTGGGTATTGGCCCACATCTACGAGTATGAGCTGCCTTACATCAAGCTGGGACAGACGGCAAGGATGAGCCTGGCTTATCTGCCCGGAGAGACATTTGAGGGAGAGGTGACTTACATCTATCCCTATCTCGATCAGAAGACCCGGGACGTGAAGATCAGGTTGGAGTTTCCCAATCCGGGATACAGGCTCAAGCCGGAGATGTATGCCGACGTGGTGATCGAATCGGAGCTTGCAGGCGAGAGGATCTTAATTCCCGAGGAGGCGGTGATTCGCTCAGGCAAAAGGGAGATAGTCTTCGTGGACATGGGAGAAGGCAAATACGCCCCCAGAGAGATCACCGTGGGAGTAAGCGGCCAGGGAGACGTGGTGGAGGTGAAGAAGGGGCTTATGGCTGGTGAGATCATCGTGGTATCGGGCCAGTTCATGTTAGACAGCGAAAGCAAAACCCAGGAGGCCATCCAGAAGATGATCAAGGCCAAGATGGAGGCTTCGCCTCAAACGGAGCCGCACGAGCATGCTGCTACTCCCCAGATTGCGGAAGAACCGGAAACCGACGAGCATGCTCAGGGGGAAGTCAAGAATTTGAATCTGACACCTGACAAGAAGGCGCACCACGCGGATGACGTCTACACCTGCCCCATAGACGAACACAGCCACATCCTTCAGGTGAGCCCCGGCGATTGCCCGGAGTGTGGGATGGTCTTAGTTCCGATTACCGAGACCGGCAGAGACGTTTATACCTGTCCTATGGAGGAACATCATCACGTCCTCTCAAACAAACCAGGCGACTGTCCCGAGTGCGGCATGAAGTTGGTTAAGTTACAGTCCAAAGACGAAGCCCGCTAAGAGGGGAGGAGTAAAAAACCATGATTGAAAAGATCATCGAGTATTCGATCAAGAACAAATTTATCATCTTCCTTATAGGCATATTCGTCTTCTTAGGCGGGCTGTATGCCATGCAGAACATAGCCTTAGATGCCATCCCCGACCTCTCCGACGTGCAGGTGATAATCATAACCGAATTCCCGGGACAGGCGCCTCAGGTGGTGGAGGACCAGGTCACCTATCCCTTGACCACCGCCATGCTTTCGGTCCCTTACGCCAAGGTGGTCAGGGGTTATTCCTTTTTCAATTTCTCTTTAGTCTATATCATCTTCGAGGACGGAACCGACCTTTACTGGGCTCGCTCCCGGGTGCTGGAGTATCTGAACTTCGTATCCGGACGTCTGCCGCAGGGAGTCAACCCCCAGTTGGGGCCTGATGCCACCGGGGTTGGCTGGGTATACGAGTACGTCTTAGAGGACGAGAGCGGAGAGCTGGATCTTTCTGATCTAAGGAGCATACAGGATTGGTATTTGAAGTACGAGCTGACATCCGTTCCCGGTGTGGCCGAGGTGGCCTCTATAGGAGGGTTTGTCAAGCAGTATCAGGTGGAGGTCGATCCAAACAAGCTCTTGGCTTACGGCATCCCCTTAGCCCGGGTAAAGAAGGCTATCCAGAGGTCAAACCGGGACGTGGGGGGTCGGCTGGTGGAGATGGCCGAGGCCGAATTCATGGTGCGCGGCTTGGGCTACATTCAATCCATCCAGGACATCAAGGACATTCCCCTGGGAGCCGACGAGAACGGCACTCCCATCTTCTTGGGGAACATTGCACGGGTTCAGATCGGCCCTGAACTCCGCAGGGGACTCGCGGAGCTGGACGGCAAAGGAGAGGTGGTGGGCGGGATAATCGTGATGCGCTGGGGCGAGAACGCCCTGGAGGTCATCAAGAACGTGAAGAAGAAGTTAGAGGAGCTAAAAGTCGGCCTTCCTGCGGGAGTGAAGATCAAACCGGTTTATGACCGATCCGGACTCATATATCGCGCCATAGACAATTTGAAGACGAAGTTGATTGAAGAGATCATCGTGGTGGCCATAATCTGCATACTCTTCCTTTTGCATGCCCGCAGTGCCTTAGTGGCAGTCTTTACCCTGCCGGCCGGAATTCTGATCTCCTTCATAGCCATGAACTCCCTGGGCATAAACGCCAACATCATGTCCTTGGGCGGGCTGGCCATAGCCATAGGGGTGATGGTGGATGCCTCAGTGGTGATGGTGGAGAATGCCCACAAACACTTGGAACGGGACCGGGGTAAAAAGGAGCACGCTCAGATCATAATGGACGCCGCCAAGGAGGTGGGTCCGGCGCTTTTCTATTCGCTGCTGATCATCACCGTCTCCTTCTTCCCGGTCTTTGCCTTAGGAGAACAGTCCGGACGGCTGTTCAAGCCACTGGCCTATACCAAGACCTTCGCCATGGCTGCTGCAGCTCTCCTCTCAATCACCGTGATCCCGGCCTTAATGGTGACGGTGATAAAGGGGAAGATACGACCTGAAGCGAAAAATCCTCTTTCGCGTTTCTTCATCTCGGTCTATAAGCCGGTGATAAGGTTGGTGCTGCGCTTTAAGTGGCTGACCATCCTTGCGGCCATATTCATTTTGGCCATAACCATCTATCCGGCATCCAAGCTCGGCTCGGAGTTCATGCCTCCGCTTTACGAGGGCGATCTGCTTTACATGCCCACCACCTTCCCGGGCATATCCATCACCAAGGCCAAGGAGCTTTTGCAGCAGACCGACAAGATCATCGCCTCCTTCCCGGAGGTGGAGAGGGTCTTCGGGAAGATCGGGCGGGCGGAGACCGCCACCGATCCGGCGCCTCTGACCATGATCGAGACCACCATCATGCTCAAGCCGGAAAAGGAGTGGCGGCCGGGAATGACCCCGGATAAGCTCATTGAGGAGCTGGACCGGGCCATACAGTTTCCGGGACTGACCAACGCCTGGACCATGCCGATTAAGACCCGGATCGACATGCTGGCCACCGGCATCAAGACCCCGGTGGGTATCAAGATTATGGGCGCAAACCTGGATACCTTGTCGGCGATAGGGGAGCGAATCGAAGCAGTCATCAGAGGGGTTCCCGGTACCCTGTCGGCTTTCTCCGAGAGGGTGGTGGGCGGCAACTACCTGGATTTTGAGATAAAAAGGAAGGAAGCGGCCCGATATGGACTGACCGTGGGAGACGTTCAGGACGTGATCATGACTGCGGTGGGGGGCATGAACGTCGCCTATACCGTGGAGGGGTTGGAGCGCTACCCGATCAATATCCGCTATCCCCGGGAGCTGCGTGACAACCTCACCAGTTTAAAGAGGGTTTTGATTCCCACGCCGGGGGGAGCGCAAATCCCCATAGCTCAGGTGGCTGATATTAAGATCAAGAAGGGACCGGCCGGGATCAAGAGCGAAAACGCCCGGCGAACCGCCTGGGTCTACGTGGACATCAGGGGAATCGACGTGGGGACCTACGTGAAGAGAGCTCAGAAGGTGGTGGCCGAGGAGGTGGACATCCCTCCCGGATACAACATCATCTGGAGCGGGCAATACGAATATATGCAGGCGGCGGCAGAGCGATTCCGGATGGTCATACCCATCACCATCGTCATCATCTTCCTGCTTCTGTTCTTTCATTTCAAGAACATGACCAACAGCTTAGTGGTTATGCTCTCCCTGCCCTTCGCCGTGGTGGGCGGGGTCTGGCTGCTCTACTTCTTTGGCTTTAACACCAGCGTGGCAGTCTATGTGGGATTCATAGCGCTGGTAGGACTTGCCGCGGAAACCGGGGTGGTGATGCTGGTGTATCTGGAGGAGGCCTACCACCGTTACCAGAGAGAGGGAAGACTGACGAGTCTGTCCGGCCTGCATTCCGCCATAATGGAGGGGGCGGTGGATAGGGTTAGGCCCAAGCTCATGACCGTGGCCACCACTATGATCGGCCTGCTTCCCTTAATGATCGGCCACGGCACCGGTTCGCAGGTGATGAAGCGAATGGCATCACCCATGATCGGAGGCTTGGTCAGTTCCACCGTTTTGACTCTGGTAATAATCCCGGCCATATATGCGATTGTAAAAGGCTGGAGATTCAAAAGGGTGACAGAGAAAGAGGATGAAGATCAAAGTTAGCGTGAACCTGCTTTTAGCCAAAGAACAGGAGGAGAAAATGATTTACTGTCCGGTATGTAAGACTCGAACCAATCCAAACAAAGCCAAGATAAAAATTCATTACAAGGGCGAACTTTGTTATCCCTGTTGCCCTCTTTGTCAGGCTGAGTTTGAAAGAAATCCTGAAAAATATGTGGGGAATGCGAAGAGCAAGAAGCGAAAATAGATGATGTTTGCTTGGCGGAACCGTTCGTTTTTGACAATTAGTCGACAGGTGAGAAAAAGACTTGCACCGGAAAAAGGTTGAGTTAATTTAGGGGAAACACAGATTGATTGCCGAAGGGATGGGCACATGGTCAGTTTCGTTGTGAGGAGAAGCCCGAATCACATGGACGCTGTAGACAAAAACAGTTGGCCCCCGGACGAATTCACGCAACGAGTCAAAGCACGGCCCATCTCTACCCTTCCATACTGTCATCATGGAGAAATCGCTGTAATGGAAAAAGTACGTTTGGCAAAAACTCAAAAACAGGAGGGTGAACATGTGGGGTCACGATCAAATGATGTGGGGATTCGGAGGATGGTGGATGATAATCATCTGGATAGCAGTTATCGTCGGCATAGTCTTCTTAGTTAAGTGGCTGGTTGAGCAGGGAAGAACAGGCGGAGGGACATCCGAAAGAGAAGAGAGTGCGCTTGATATCCTCAAGAAAAGATATGCCAAAGGAGAGATTGACCGAGAGGAGTTTGAGCAAAAGAAAAGGGATCTGACTGGCTCCTGACTATGTTTGTGATTTCTGTTTAACCTCAAACCCGGAGGAGAGAATGAAGGTGATCATTTATTCGGCCCCCGGCTGAGTCGACTGTGAGGCAGCGAAAAGGTTCTTTTCGGAAAATGGAGTTGAGTTTGAAGACAAAAACGTTGCGAACCCGAAATTCAGAGATGAACTGGTGGAAAAGTACGGCCGGATGGCAACGCCGACCATAATCATCGACGATGAGGTCATCCTGGGTTTCGGAATAAACAAGGACAAGATTACAGAAAAACTAAACCTGGAAAGGAGGTGAAATGATGAGAGCGAACTGGAAAACCATCGGACTAATCTCTGTCTTCCTCGTCTTGGTGGCGTCTTTTGGCCTCTCTCAGGCACAGAAGGGGATGATGCACGAGAAGGGCATGATGGGAGAGATGAAGGGCGACATGAAGAAGATGATGGGGCAGTGCGAAGGCATGATGAAGAACACGGACATGATGATGGGACAAAAAATGACCTCAGGTTGCATGGGCATGATGAACATGAAGGGCATGGGGATGAGGATGCACAACATGTCCCAGAACATGATGGGGATGATGGAGGACATGGAGTCCATGATGGACAACCCGGAGATGATGAAGGACCAGGAGATCAAGAAGCACATGGACGGGATGCAGGAGCACATGAAGACCATGACCGAGCACATGCAGAAGGCCATGGGCAACATGGAGATGATGCAGAAGAGGATGGAGGAGATGGAGACCAAGTGATCTCAGCTTGGTGTAAGTTTGAAAACTAATGCGCTTCATTCTGTCGCGAGTGGAGACGGTCGTTGGGGGAGGAACTCAGCTCCTCCCCTGACGGCAAAATCAGTTCTCGCTAACGGAGTGATTTTGTCAACCCGCGAGGAGAAAACTAATGCCCCGGGATGTAGTTTGTGGAATGGAAGTAGAAAAAGAACAGGCCGCAGGAGTTTCCAGTTACAGGGGGAAGGAGTACTATTTCTGTTCTAAACACTGCAAAGAGAGATTTGACCAGACCCCGGAGAAGTACGTCGAGTCAAAGGGCGACTCCAAGGAGGAACTGATGCATTCCCAGAGCCAGGTCAAGTCCAAGCCATCTGAAAAAGTCAATCTTCCCATAGCAGGAATGACCTGCGCCAGTTGCGCCCAGACAATCCAGAAGGGTCTCTCCGACTTAAAAGGTGTGGACAAGGCCTCGGTCAACTTCGCTACCTCCCGCGCCACGGTGTCGTACGACTCCGAACAGGCACAAGTAAAAGATTTGATCTCTGCTATCCGGGGGAGCGGCTATGACGTCGGAACTGCTTCCATAGAACTACCTATTCTGGGCATAGATTGCGCTTCGTGCGTTCAGAAGATTGAGAAAGCTCTGCTGGCCACCAGAGGGGTGACCCGGGCGGTGGTGAATTTAGCTACCCAGAAGGCTAAGGTTGAATATTTGCCTTCAGAAACTCGCTTAGATGAGATCAAAAGAGCGATAGAATCGACCGGCTATAAGGTGATAGAAATCCCTCCAGACGAGGGGGTGGAGGATCTGGAGAGGATTCAAAGGGAGAAAGAATATAAAAAGCTAAAGAAGAAGTTTTCGGTCGGTCTGGTAGTAAGCGTTTTGATATTCATAGGCAGTTCCGGATGGATCCCCGGGGTGCCGGAGATTTGGCGAAACTTTCTCGTGTTGTGGATTCTGGCAACCCCGATTCAGTTCTGGGTGGGCTGGCAATTTTACCGGGGAGCCTGGGGAGCTTTCATCCATAGAAATGCAGATATGAATACTCTAATAGCTGTGGGAACCTCTGCGGCTTATCTATATAGCGCGGCGGCCACGTTATTTCCCAGCCTGTTTGTGGCAGGAGGCATAGAGCCCAAGGTATATTTCGAGACCTCCACCATCATCATCACTCTGATCCTTTTAGGAAAGCTTCTGGAGGCCAGAGCCAAGGGTCAAACCTCCGAGGCCATACGAAAGCTGATGGGGCTACAGGCAAAAACCGCTCGGGTGGTCAGAAATGGGAAGGAGATGGATGTCCCGGTGGAAGAGGTTTTGGTGGGAGACCTGGTGCTGGTAAGACCCGGGGAGAAGATTCCCGTGGACGGAATCATAAAAGATGGTAAATCCTCGGTGGACGAATCCATGATAACCGGAGAAAGTATTCCGGCAGAAAAAGGTAAAGGGGATGAGGTCATCGGCGCCACCATAAACAAGACCGGAGGTTTCAAATTTGAGGCAACCAAGGTAGGAAAGGATACGGCCTTAGCTCAAATCGTAAAGTTGGTTCAAGATGCTCAGGGGTCCAAAGCTCCCATACAACGATTGGCCGATGTGATCGCCGGCTATTTTGTTCCCATCGTGATTTCTATAGCCATCACCACCTTTGCAATCTGGTTCAACTTTGGGCCAAGTCCAGCTTTGACCTTTGCCCTTTTAAACTTCGTGGCGGTGATGATCATCGCCTGTCCCTGTGCTTTGGGATTGGCCACTCCTACCGCCATAATGGTGGGAACCGGAAAGGGGGCCGAACACGGGATTCTGATCAAGGGAGGAGAGAGCCTGGAGACGGCTCACAGACTCACCACTGTGGTCTTTGACAAGACCGGGACGTTAACCAGGGGACAACCCGAGGTGACGGACGTGATCTTAGCCCACGATTTCACTCGGGAGGATATCCTGGAGCACGCCGCCAGCGCCGAGAAGGGTTCGGAACATCCCCTGGGAGAGGCCATCGTTAAGAAGGCTGCCGGAGATGGCGTCCGGCTTTCCGATCCTAAGGATTTCCGTGCCATAGCCGGACACGGGATAGAGGCGAAGGTCAACCACCGCCAAGTGATCCTGGGAAACCTGAAACTCATGCATGATCGAAAAATAGATTTAGGTAGCCTCGAATCTGAATCAGAGAGATTGGCCAATGATGGGAAGACTCCTATGTACGTGGCTATTGATGGAAAAGCTGCCGGGATCATTGCGGTGGCGGATACCTTGAAGGAAAACTCCAAAAAGGCGGTAGAGGACCTCCACCAGCTTGGCCTGGAAGCGGTGATGCTCACCGGCGACAATCAAAGAACTGCCCAGGCCATTGCCAAGAAAGTGGGAATCGATAAGGTCCTCTCAGAGGTGCTCCCTGAAGATAAGGTGCGTGAAGTGAAAAGGCTGCAATCAGAGGGGAAAGTGGTAGCCATGGTTGGTGACGGGATAAACGATGCCCCGGCCTTAGCCCAGGCGGATGTGGGCATTGCCATCGGGACCGGCACCGACGTGGCCATGGAAGCCTCGGACATAACCTTGATCAAAGGTGACCTTCAGGGCGTGGTTGCGTCGATCCAATTGAGTAAACGGACCATCAAAACCATCAGGCAGAATCTGTTTTGGGCATTCTTCTACAACACCGCCGGCATTCCCGTTGCCGCCGGGATTCTCTATCCTTTCTTTGGGATTTTATTGAATCCCATCTTCGCTTCGGCTGCCATGGCTTTCAGCTCGGTCTCGGTGGTGTCGAATTCCCTGAGGCTGCGAAGATTCAAATTCAAATCCTGAGGCGAAGGGAGATTTATGCAGGCACAAGTTTTGGTCACTGTCCTGGGCGTTTTGCTCATCGTTTTGGTCAACTGGTATTTTTTCTTTTCAAAGAGAAAGGCAACTGTGGTTGAATCAAAAGAGAGGGGAATTCAAGAAGTCAAGGTAACTGTGAAAGGCGGCTACACCCCGGATGTAATCGTGGTTAAAAAGAACCTTCCGGTGAGAATCAATTTCTATCGGGATGAAACTGCGGAATGTTCAGATACCATCGTCTTTGGTGATTTCAACATAAGAAAACCCCTACCCGCCTTTAAAACCACTCCCATAGAGCTTACCCCCGAAAAGTCCGGGGAATATACTTTCACCTGTGGAATGGGAATGATGAGAGGAAAGCTAATTGTGGAATGATGGTGATTTGCGCAGGTGAAGTTGTCGCTATATCAGGGCTGTTAATTTCTAGAAGTGAATTGAACACTGCCGAAGCGTTCAACTCTTCTCAAAAGGAGGAAAGATGAAAGAGATAAAAGCGTATATCCGAACAAATGCCTTAGAAAGAACCGTGAAGGCTCTGGAGGAGGCAAAAGCGCCTGGAATTACTGTAACGACTGTGCATCCGGTAGGCTATGGGTTTGATCCTAATTACTTCGCCGTAACGCAAGATGTCACCAAGATATACCCGGCCATGGCCAAGGTCGAGGTGGTCTGTCTGGATGAAGATGTGGACCGCCTGGTGGGGGTCATTTCAAGCAA
>CBDUQU010000043.1:0-20803 GCA_965369445.1 uncultured bacterium
TGATGCTTTTGATGTGCTCCAATCGGAAGTACCTTATCTGGTTTTGAGCCAATCCCTCCAGGTACCACCTTCTTCTCTTGTAGAGCAAAGACTTGGGGGTAATCTCGACCACCTCGGAGGAATGAGGCGATACACAGTGTAGGGTGATCTTCTTCTCAGGCCAAATGGCTTGCCGGAGAAGTTCAAAAATCAAATCCGCACCATGATTCGGACGGTCCCTTTCCGGTTGAAACACGACACGCTTTTTTGCCTTCTCATATTCACTTTTGATCTTCTCGGGTATTGTCGACTCAAGCTTTGCCAACGCCCGTCTGGCTGATTTCTTGAAACAGCCCACCGATTGGACCGGGCAAGAGCTTAGTCCTATGTAAAGGCTAAGGAATTCGTCGACGGTGAAGTTTAGAGTAGGCAGAAAGGCTTCATCGGTGACGATCTTGTATCCGCCATCGAAACGGATTGGGACCCTGGCTTGGGAAAGGGTACGAATATCCCTGTAGATGGTCCTTTCCGAAACCTCACACTCACCAGCCAAGTCAGAAGCATTGAGAGCACTCCTGGACCTCAGCAGGTTCAGGATCAAGAACAGCCGGTCTAATTTTCCCATCTTCAGTTAAGCGAACGTACGTTCGATACGGTCTGAGTCACTCTCTCGGATAGCGTCGACGACTTTATGGACTGATAATCTCCGGTCAGGGTGGCGGCTCGTTCGATCTCCATCCGCAACTCGCGGACATTATCAGGCCAATCGTACTGCAGCAGAAGCCCCAGCGCATCACGAGCGATTCCCAAGATATTCCTTTTCTGCTCCCGGTTGAAGAGAGCTATGAATCTATCGACTAATTGAGGGATTTCGTCCTTTCTCTCCCTCAACGGAAGAACCTTCATCCTCAGACAGAAAAGGCTGTCCACAAGCTTGTGGAGTTGCGTGTTATTTCGCGAGCTTTTGTGCTCGCTGCTCAGCAACGACCCCACCAGGCCCAGACTTAGAAGTTTGCTTCTGGGAAACGCGCCGTCGTTGCCCAACTCCTCAACAAAATCAGAGAACTTCGCCAGGAGGTGTCCCTCCAGCAAGTCAATTCTTCTGACAAAGACCGTGTCCCTCTTTGTTGACCCTCGAAGCCTTTCAAGAAACTCTGGGGAGGCAAGCTGTTCAACTATTGCTGCGCGCTCTTTCTCCCCCCGTTCGCAGTCGAAAACCGTGAACTCACCTCCCCGGTTTCTTCCCTGATGGATGAGCCTGGCAAAGTACAGTTTGCCCACGCCACTTTCTCCCTCCACCACCACGTTGAAATCAGACTGCACAGCCCGACTGATCTCCTGATAGACCTCGTTGGTCTTGTTGGTCATCCCTTCTCTTCCTCCTGCCCTTTACGTTTTAGATGATAAGGAACAGCAGAGTCACGGTCACCTCCGTAAACGTGGTACTACTGCCATCTCCCGATCCATCATCGGGTGGACTGGGTTGCAGAGGGGGGGGATCGGGCGACTGCCCTCCTGCTCCATCAGCGTAAACGGCACTACTCGCAAAGCAGACAAGCAACAACAGCGAGATTGCCATCACGGTGAGCAACCCCAAAGCATTCATCCTGGAAAGCATCTCAACCTCCTTAACTTGAAAGTTGTTAGCCCATTCAAGATTAATCCTATTGCAATCTCCGTGCCCGAAGTATGAAAAATTTACTTACTCCATGCAGGCTAAGGGCTTACACCAAGGGCCAAAGATCGGCTGTCAAGGGATTAGGAGAGGAAATCTCGTCGACAATGACGAGCAGACGGAGAGTTTAAGTAAGTTCTATTGGCGAAAGAGGTTACATCCCTCGTCATTTTCGCCGAATCGCGTTTTGGGACGTATTTTAGTGGAGCAGTGTAAGTTATTTTAGAATAAACGGATACAGTGATAATCGTCATTTATGAAGGCTTGAAGCGGGCAGTTCGTTTGATCTTGTGCTTCTTGATTCTTCGTCTCAAAGTGGTCTCATTCAATCCCAACTCCTCCGCCGCCCTGACCTGATTCCACCTGTTCCTTTCCAGCGCCTGCATGATCTTTTTCTTCTCCACCCAATCCAAGACTTCTTGAAGCTTACCATACCTATCCAGATTAACCACCTGTTTCCCCACTTCGTCTTCCTCCGGCAAAAGCTCCTTGGGAAACTCCCCATTCCTGCTCAACAGGGTCGCTCTTTCAATAACGTGCTCCAATTCCCTGACGTTGCCTGGCCAGCTATACTCCTGCAAGGCGCTGCTAATCCTCTTGGTGAGCCTGATCTCCGGTTTGTTGTTCTCCTCAGAAAACCTCTCGGCGAAATAGCGAACCAGGTAAGGGATGTCCTCTTTTCTTTCGCGAAGCGGGGGAAGCGCAATCACGATGGGATTCAGCCGAAAGTACAGGTCCCTTCTGAAGGTGCCATCCCCGACCTTCTTCTGCAGATCCATGTTGGTGGCAGAGATTATTCGGATATCCAACTTTATCGACTTTTGTCCGCCCACCCGCTCAAACTCCTTCTCCTGCAGCACCCTTAGTACCTTCGCCTGGACGGATAGCGACATGTCTCCGATCTCGTCTAAGAAGATGGTGCCTCCGTCGGCCAGCTCGAACTTCCCCTTTCTGAACCCTACCCCTGTGGCCGTTTTTCCCTCGATCCCAAAAAGCTCGCTTTCCAGCAAGGTTTCCGGCAGGGCGGCGCAGTTGACTCGTACAAACGGTCCTTCGTTTCTCTGACTTCTCGTGTGGGTCAGATGAGCTATCAACTCTTTGCCGGTTCCATTGTCGCCTGTAATTAGAACGCTGGTTTTGGAATTAGCAACCTTCTCCACCAGGTTGAATATCTCCTGCATCTTGGGGCTGTTTCCGATGATCTGGGGATAATTGTAGGTCTTGTGCAGAACCTCTTTCAGTTGAAAGATCTCCTCATTGGCCTGGACGTACAGTTCGCTTTTCTCAATGGCGGTAGCTATGAGACTGGCAAAGGCCTTCAGAAAATCAATATCCTCTGAGGAGAATACCGCGGGAAGGCTTCGATGATCCAGATACACGGTTCCGATAAGCCTGTCTCCGGTTTTCAACGGAACGCAAAGGATGGACAGGATGTTGTACATCACCACGCTTTTGCTTGCGGCAAACTGCGGATTGCTTACCGCGTTTTCCACGATCAAGGGCGAATCGCTCTTGATCACGTCCTTTAGGACTCGCTGACTTATGGCAATGGCATCCTCGGACGTCTCCGGTTCCAGTCCCCTGGAGACCTTCAGTTCGAAGGTTTTGTCTTTTTCGGAATGGAGAATGATCGCCCCTCTCTCTGCGTTCATGAGATCTATCACTAACTCCAGAGCTTTTGATAATAACTCATCCGTGTCCCAGATGCTGTTCAATAGCTCCGCCAGTTTATAAAAAGTCTGGATTCTTTCCCCTTCCACCTGTGTCATTTCCTTCGTTTGGCCAAGCAAAGCCTCCACCTCCTTTTTCTTTCCCTCGACTTCAGACTTCTCGAAGATATTCAAAGCTTCCCGCAAGAATGCTTTCCCTTCTTTGACTTTTCCCGTTTCCAGCCTGATCTTCCCCAGCTCAAGGTAAGTTTTGCCAAGTTCGTATCTTGCTCCCAATTCTTTAAACAGACCCGCGCTTTGGAAAAGGTATTCCAGGCAAGCCTCTTGCTCTCCTTGAAGCTTCAGGAGAAGGGCGTGAGTCCTCTTATAACACCCCTCAAACCATTTGTTACCTGCAGATTCTGTGAACAGTTGAACCTGATTAAGATACTCTTCCGCCCGGGGCAGGTTTTCCATGCGCAGAGTCAGCTCTCCCAAAGCCAGCTGAGCCTCTGCCTCGCCAAATTTATTCTTACATTTCGCAAAAAGCTCCGATGTCTGACTCAAAGTCCGCTCTGATGAATCGAGGTCGGACCGCTCCATGGCGATCTTTCCAGACAGAAGCAGACAATCAGCCGCCCGGCTTTCTTCGCCCAGCTCTCCGGCAATTCCCAAGCTTCTTTCCAGGTAATGGCAGGCCTTTTTCCACTCTCCCCTGCACCTGTGGAGGTCCGCAAGGTTATAGTATACCAAAGCCGCACCGCTCCTATCCCGAATTTCTTGGAACAATTGCAGCGCAATCGCGAGGTGCTCGAAGCTTTTGTCAAATGCACCTTTCTTGAGATAAATCAACCCAATGTTATTGTAAGAGAGGCCAAGTCCCTTTAAATCAGAGATCTGTTTTTTGAGCTCCATGCTTTCTGAATGGCACTCCAGAGCCTCATCCCAGCGATTTAGATCCATATAGACTATGGCAAGATTGTTCTTCAGCACAGATAACCTGTATGGGTCAGAAAAGGACTGCATGGTCACAAGGGCCTTCTGGGAATACGCAAGAGCTTGGATCGGGAATCCCTGACTTCTCAAGACCAAGCCCAAGAGAATATAGCATTCAGCTGTGCCTTCAATCTCGTTTAATTTCCGGAAAACCTCAAGGCCTTTTGACAGGTTCTCGAACGCCTGAGGGTAATCACCCAAGTGCCAACGGACGGTACCCATGCAGTTCAGAGCGTTACCCATCTCTCTGGATGCTTGCTGGTCCCTGAGTACCGAAATTGCCCTCTCTACACACCCAAGAGATTTGTCGTATTCACATTTGATCTTGTGATGCCAGGCTAAATCGACGAGCACGGAAGCGTGCTCTCTTGGTAGGCCCGCCCGGTCTGCCAACCGCAGGGCTCGCTGGTGCAGTTCCACCGCCCTCTCATGTTCACTTGTCTTCCCATAGATTTTCGCCATCTTCCTGCAAATCTGGATGGGTTTGTGCTTGTCAGAAGCTTTGCCCTCCCACAGATCCAGAGCTTTCTGATAAAAGTGAAGACTCCGGGAATAGTTGCCTTCCCCCTCGTATTGCTCTGCCAAGCTCTCTAAGATCTCTTCTCTTTGTCTGGGCAACGAGAAAGCGTCTTGGTCGCAGAGTTCCAGCACTCGCAGGTAACGCTTTATGGCCTGATTCCTTCTGCCCGAATTCTTTGCCTTCTCAGCAGCCAGCATCGCGTATTTCACGGCGCGCGGGGTATCTGCTGCCCTGTAGAAATGGTCGGCCAACCGGTCGAGATCACTTTCCCACCGGCTGGCAGGAGCTTGCTCCAGCTGATGTCCGACCGTTCGGTGAAGATTTCTCTTAGTCTCTCGGTCTATCCGTTCATAGACTATATCTCGTGTGAAACCGTTCAAAAAAGATATCTTCTCGGGACGTGAAGCCGCAGTTGACTGCCGTAAGATCTGCTCTGAGAAAATATGATCCAGATGCTTATGAAGAGTCCTGTAATCGACACCGGACACCTCGTTCAGCAGGCTAATCTCAAACTCCGTACCCAGGACGGCGGCGCAGAAGAGCACGTCCAATTCATCCGGAATCAAGCGGTCCAGACGATCCTCTATGTCCGTTTTCAACCCGGGCGGAATCGGGGCGGTGTCAACCTCCTCCAACTCCATGGCCCAGTGACCATCTTGCCTGTGGATACGTTGATGGCGGGCTAACCAATGCATGAGCTGCCGGGTTAAGAGAGGATTGCCCCCGGTCCTTCTGTGGATTGAGGCGGCCATCTCCTTCTCCTTCCATGCAAACATGGAACCGAGCAGCTTCCTCTCTTCCGTTTCAGTCAGGCCGGTCAGCCTTAGCGGAATAACCGGGCCTTTGCACACCGATTTGATTCTTTCCTCAATTCGAGACGTTCTTCTGTCTTTCTCCGAACCGGTTGATCCGTTGGTTGAAGCCAGGCAGATTGAAATCCTATTCTCCTGCGTTTGATTCAGCAGATCGCACACCAACTCAATTGACCGGTCGTCGGCTAAGTCCAGATCGTCGAGAATCCAAACCTGTGGCCGCGAGATAGCCTCCAGAAGGTCGGGCATGCAGTCTTGAATCCTCTTCAGGGATCGACTCTTGGCCAAAGAGATCTTCACCACTGAGGCGCCATTGATCTGAGCACGCACCTTGAACTCCTCCAACAGTCTTGTCTTGCCGATGCCCGATTCTCCGGAGAGAAGAACCAGCGAGCCGGCGCCGGTCGAAGCCTTACTCAAGGCTTCCTTCAGAGTGGAAAGCTCGTGTTCTCTCCCGGCGAAATCGCAAGAGGAGATGAGGCTCTTCTGCAGGAGACTCTTCATATCCTGAGTTGCGACTCCCGGGATTCTTTCTATCTCACTTAGAACCTCCCTTGCCGAGAAAAAGCGATCTATGGGATCTTTCTCCAGTAGCCTCAAGATCAGATTCTTCAGACCTGCGGGAAGCGTGGGCTGGTCAGGTATCACCACCTCTTTCTCCAGGTGGCTCCTGGCAAGCTCGGATAGACTTTCCTCTTCAAAGGGTCTTTTGCCAAACACGATCTCGTAGACTAAAACGCCCAGAGAGTACAGGTCCGCCTGATGGCTGTATTTCTCCCCCCGGACTATCTCCGGCGCAAGGTAACCCAGCGTGCCTCTCCACCAGGCAGATTCCTTTGGCTTATCGGATTCAGCCAGGCCAAAGTCGGTGAATTTTATCCTGGACTGACCCTCAGAGGAGCGGGTGACCAGGATGTTGGACGGCTTGAGGTCCGCATGGATCATTCGTTTGCAGTGTAGGAAATCAAGGGTGGCGCAGACTTCAAGGATTGCGTTTAAGAATTTAGAATAATCCGATCCCTGAAGAAGGGCCTTCCAGTCCTCTGCTTCGACGTATTCCATGGCAAAATACGGCTCCCCTCCGTCGCTGTAACCGAAATCGTACACCTCCACGATGCTGGGATGATGAAACTTCTTCAGAAGAAAGAATTCCTCTTTGAATCTTCTGACCAGCTCGCCTTCCTGGCTTAAAAGGACCTTTATAGCTACAGTCATCCCCCCGAACCGATCAACGGCCTTGAAGACCTTGCCGATTCCACCCGAACCTATCTCCGTCAGTATTTCGTAGCGGCTGCTAATCATCGATCGGCCTTCCGAGTTTTTAAACTCGCGCTCTGAATATTCTATTGCCCTTTGTGTGTATAATATAATGCTAAAAACCGAATTTCAATCATTTTTTCTGCCAAAAACGAGGGTCTCCGTGGAGTCTTACCTTTGACTGCTCGTAACTCAGCCTGTATGGGACCAGGAACAGCTCTGCAGGATCAGCCTCTCTACGGCCACAGTCCCCTCTCCCCGGTCTGTACATGGGAAGAAGGTTAGGGTGAGGGGGAATCGATTAACCCCCGTCCTGCGGCCGCCAAGCCAAAAACAGGATATGCCCAAAGACAAATCCCCACCATTTGCCTGACAGCATGCTCCGCAAACATTCTCCCTTTTCTTCTTGACAACGTTCGGGGCAAGATTTAAATTGGAATGAACGAAGGCGGATGTTGTATAAATAGAAGAAGGAGGTGAAGAGAAAAGATGAAGAAACTCACTTGGATCTTGATTGTGGTGTTTGCCGCGTCCCTTTTCATCTGGGGATCGGCTGTCTCGCAAGACAAACCCAAAGCTTCCACGGCGTCGGCTGCGTCTGAAGAAACCGATACCACAAAGGTAAAAGAGCATGCTTACGTCGGTGCCAGCAAATGCAAAATGTGTCACAACACCAAAACGTGGGGGAAGCTTTACGATAAGTGGGCAGCCACCAAGCATGCCACCGCTTATACGGGTTTAGCAGGTAAAAAGTCACTCGCCGTTGCCAAAGAGATGAAGATCGAAAACCCGCAGAAGAGTGAGAAGTGCTTGATTTGCCATGTCACCGGATACGAAGCTTCTGCCAAGCTTAAGGGCGAGAAGTACACCCTGGAGGAAGGGGTGAGCTGTGAGGCATGCCACGGACCGGGAGGCGACTATCTTAAGTCTCACGCAAAGAAAGACAACCAGAAACAGGCAGCAGCGGACGGGCTAATGAAGCCGACCAAAGAGGACTGTGTGACATGCCACAACAAGAAAAGCCCAACCTTTGCAGGATTTAAGTACGAAGAGGCCATAAAGCTGGTGGAACATCACAAGCCCACCAAGGAAGAACTGGAGAAAGCAAAAAAAGCCGAGGGCAAGTAATTCAGGCATAACATTTGATCATTAGTGAGAAGGCGACGTCACCTCTGGGGGCGACGCCTTCTTTTGTTGTCCCCGGATTTGCTGAACAAGCTGGCGTACGATGCCAGCGCCAGCCGGGCAGCCATCTCCGGAGGGCTGGTGGACCAAAGCGTTTATTTCCGGTGCCCCCCCGTCTCTTGGTGCTGCCGAGACGGAAAACCCTTTTTGTTGGTTCACAAACCTCACCAATTGCGGCGAGAACCTCCTCCGTCAATCTCAACACATTGCCATGTAGAGAGAAAACAATTGTGACGATACCCTTAAAAGAAGTTTCACCGCGGAACATTTGAGGATAAAGATACCCTCTTCAGTGCTCTTAAAGACGAGGATGAAACGATGATTCATCAAAACGTCCTGGAAACCATCGGCAGAACACCCTTGGTCAGAATCAGTAAGCTGGTGGGAAAAGATGATGCCACCCTGATCGCCAAACTTGAGTCTTTCAATCCGTGCGGATCAGTCAAGGATCGTATCGGACTCTCTATGATCGAGGCGGCCGAGAAGGATGGCTCATTGAAACCTGGAATGACCATTGTGGAACCGACCTCAGGTAACACCGGAATCGCCTTAGGCATGGTGGCGGCGGTAAAGGGATACAAATGTGTCTTCACCATGCCGGACACTATGAGCCTGGAGAGGCGAGCTCTTCTCAAGTACCTGGGAGCAGAGATAGTTTTGACTGAGGGGTCGAAGGGAATGAAGGGGGCGATAGAAAAGGCTCAGGAGCTGGTGGATGAATTTGGATATTTCCAGCCGTTGCAGTTTGACAACCCGGCAAATCCAGAGATCCATCGAAAAACCACCGCCGAGGAGATAATAAGAGATTTGGGAAATCTGAAATTGGATTTCTTCGTGGCTGGTGTTGGAACAGGAGGAACCATCACCGGAGCAGGTGAGGCTCTAAAAAAGAAATACAGTAACAAGAATGTCGCCGTGGAGCCCAAGGATTCTCCGGTCCTCTCAGGGGGGAAGCCGGGTCCTCACAAGATTCAGGGAATCGGAGCGGGATTCCTTCCCCGGATATATAACCCGGAAAACGTGGATGAGATAATCGGAGTCTCCAATGATGAGGCAATCTCCACCTCGCGGAGATTAGCCAGGGAAGAGGGAATTCTGGCGGGCATCTCGGCAGGGGCCAACGTGTTTGCGGCCCTAAGCGTGGCCAAAAGAGAGGGGAGGGAAAAAGTGGTTCTGGTGATCGTTCCTGATGTTGGAGAGAGATACCTGAGCACAGACCTCTTTAAAGATGTAACCTGAGAGACGAGCTTCGCTATACTTCACTTCATGCAAAAACCATTCGTTGTCTCGTTGGAGAGATTCTTCGCATCTAAACCACTCTGCCCTCCTGGAAGCGGCGGATTGTGGCGATGGTCAGACCCAGCATGATCAGTACGGTCCCCAGCCAGAAGAGATTGATCAGAGGTTTCTTGCCCACGCTCAGCACCAGAAGCTCCTCTGAGGTTTTCTCCTCTTCCAAAACCAGTCTGAGGGTCACGATCTTCCGATCGGCATCTATGCTCTCCAACACCAGATGATCCGCCCCGCCGGGCAGGTGTACCATCCTCTTGACCAGCCCCTCCTCTATTCCTCCCATCACCTGGGTGGGGGTCAAGGTCACCCTCTCCCCATCGTACTCCACCTCCAGGATAGCTCCCACGCTAATCTGACCGGTTTGCGCGTGAGAGCCTACGTCAAAACCTACAAACGTGATGCTGTACCCCTCCTTCTCTATGGTTTCACCCTTTTGAACCCCGAAGAGGTTTCTATCCGCGTCTTCGCCCTGGCTATGTTCCAGAGGAGAGAGGTAGAGATCATAAAGTAGGTTGATCTCAATGTGCGGGGTTCTCATGATCCCTTGATTATATTCGCTGAAGTAGAATTTCGGCTTGGCCACGAAAGACCTGTCTCCTTTCTGGACTTTGATCTTCAGGGCATCCTGATTACTCCGGGAGCCGGTTTCCAGGCCCAGATAGGTGAACTGATAGCCCAAGGCCTCCGCAGTCTGACCCCTGGGGAGGTTGATCTTCTCCGACCTGTCGTATCCTGAGGAGGTGACTATGCCGACGATCAGCATCCCCGCTCCCACGTGGGTTAAGAATCCGCCAATGAGCTTCCATCCCCCTTTGCTTCGTTGAGCCAATACGAGGAGATTGCCCACCAATGCCAGGAAGGCCGCGAACATGCAGACCAAATAGACTGGTGAGCGAACCTTGAATATGAATGCCAGGATGGTTAAAACGATTGCTATAAGTAAAGAAAACCGGACATCTTTTATAAACTCGCCCAATCCCGATCCTCTCCAGCGCAAGAAGGGCACCGCCCCTAACGCCAGACAGACTAAGATAGCTAAGGGAAGTTGAGTTCGAACATAGTAGGAGATGCTCACATTGGAGGCAGGGCCGAAGATTCTGCTGATTATAGGGGATGACGTGCCCAATAGAATCAGCACGGCTGAAAGGGCAAAGAGTATGATGCCGATGAACAGGGCGAATTCACTGGTCAGAATCTTCTCGCCCGTCTTGGTCCGGGGGATACCGGACAGTCTGACCAGATAAAGCCCAAAGGAGAGAAACAAGAAGAAGACCATGAAGATCAACAAATAGCCGGTTATTCCTAAGTCCGCGAACGAGTGAACCGAGAAATCGCCCAAAACTCCGCTTCTCACCAGGAAGGTTGCATAGACCACCAAGAGAAAGCACAAGATAGCCAGAAGCAGGTTAGTCCTTCGAAAGATCCGCTTGGTCCTCTCCAAGATAAGCCCATGTATCATGGCAACCGACAGAATCCAGGGAACTAAAGAGGCATTCTCCACCGGGTCCCAGCCCCAGTATCCCCCCCATCCCAGGACCTTGTATGCCCAGTAGGCGCCGATGAATATTCCCGCCCCCAGAGAAAGGCAGGAGAAACCTGCCCAGGGGAGAGTCAGTCTCACCCAACCTCCGTACTTGTTCGCGGTCAACGCCGATAGTGCATAAGCGAACGGAACGGCTAAGGCGGCATACCCCACAAAGACCACCGGCGGATGGATTACCATCCAGAAATCCTTCAGCAGAGGATTTAACCCCCGTCCATCCGGTGGCACGTCCGGCAAAAGCGCAAATGGGCTTTTCTTCAACAGCAACACCAAAAGAAATATCTGAACCAAAAGATAGAAGAACATAACATGGCCTTCACGGATTCCCGATTCTTTGGTGTATAGTGTAGGCTTCCGTCTGCCGGACATGAGGAAAACTCCGAGCAAACTTCCAAAGAAGGCCCACAGAAGAAAACTCCCCTCCTGCCCGGCCCAAAAACCGGAGAGAAGATAGAAAAATGGCTCCGCGGATGAACTATAGCTGTAAACATATTCCACTACGAACCGGTGGGCAAAAAACAGATACATCAGATATGCCGAGGCCAGAGCGGTGAAGAGCAAAAAGGCATAGTAGGTCTTCCTTCCCAGGTTCAACAGCTTTTCATCGCCTCTGGCACTTCTCAAGAAAATAATCGCGGAAAGCAAAGCGAAGACTAAGGCCAAACTCAAGGATAGATTTCCCAGAAGCATCGGCTTTTACCTCGTTTTCAAGTGCAGCAGGCGAATTTGTTCAACCTGGGTATGAGAGCCCGATTTATCAGGTCACGCGCACTCAGTTCATTAGAGTACGCCAACAAGCACTCAGATGCAAGAAAAAAGCCTGCCGCAAAACCCGGTCAATTCCCAAGGAAGAAAACCAGAAGCAAACATGCTAATGTTCGTTCCTGAAGGCGAGTGGAATCATACAGGAGAGAAGCCCGCAACGGGCTCAACCTATACGAAATGTGGCGGGATTTTATTCCCGCCACACTAAGTTTCCGAGGGCAAGGGAGCCCTCGGAAAGACCAACGATATGTTCTTAGAAACTTGGTTTCTCTAAACTATATCTTTTGGACATTTGTTGCCTGAGGCCCTTTTTGTCCCTGTCCTTCTTCGTAGCTAACTCCGTCACCTTCTCGAAGAGTCTTGAATCCTTCGCCCTGTATTTCAGAGAAGTGCACAAACAGGTCCTGTCCTCCGTCATCCGGAGTGATGAATCCATACCCTTTGGACTCATTGAACCATTTTACCGTACCCTGCATCAGAAAATCACCTCCTTTCTTCCATAATAAAAAAAACCACGAAAGCCTGCCTAAATAAGCTTTCGTGGTTGAATGATTTCGACCTGACAAAAACCTACTTTAGCCTTCTTACCTATGCTACACTGCATATACGTATGATTTGTCTATTTGTCAAGACTATTCTATATTTTTATTATCGGCTTTGAAAGCCTGAACCTTTAGATTTTGCTGGACAGGAGAAATGGCAAGTTTGCAGGCGGTTGAACAGATTCACCACTGTAGAATTCTTCTGGCGGCGGAGGAGCCACCAGAGCCGAAAACCAGCGGCCAGAGGAGTCCTTTGAAAGGTGGGACAGCTACCCGACACCCTTAGTCACAAGTGCTGAGAAAACCACAGAGAGATTTTTGTGGGTCCAGAGAGAGGGGGGGGGAACACCCACCGCCAGGGGGGGGTCATTAGGAAAGAGAAAAGGCTCACTCATAATATCAGAAGAACAATACCCGCCAGAGAAGAGTCTTGGCAGATGTCCAAAAGTTCACAAGCTAAACTGTGACAGGGGAAGAGGACGCGGGAATTTCCTGCCTTGTCCAAAATACGAAATGGTGGGGGAAGGTTTTCGGTCAGTGGGACAGGGCTGCAAACCGGAAGTTGTTGACATAGCTTTATTCGTGGATACCGAACTCGGCGTTTCCTCCGCCCTGAGGTCTTCTCGTCAGTTAACTGCCCGCTGATTATCAGTCGTCCCACAGATCCCCTAGCTCCTCTCTTGCGGTCTTCGCGCTCGCGCTGTCGCCGGTTCTTTCGAAGGCTTCTAGACTCTCCGTTAGCAGCCTCTCTGCTTCCCGTCTCTTGCCTTGGTTTTTGTACGAGATTCCAACATGCATCTTCATCTGTGCCGCCAAACACTCATCACCAGACTTCTCTACTTCTTTCAATGCTCTATCGCAAGACTCAATTGCCTTATCCCACTCACCTTTCAAGTTATAAACCATGGCCAGATTACCAAGAGTCTGTGCCATCTCGTTCTCATGGTGAATCTTCCTCCTAATCTTCACACTCCTACCGTAATACTCAATCGCCTTATCCCATTCCTCTCTATGGTGATAGACCACTCCCAGATCATTGAGGACCCTGGCCGCCCCAGGCTCGTCACCAAACTCTTCGAATATTCGCAGTGCTCTATTATGAAACTCAATCGCTTTCTCCCGCTCACCTTCTAAGTCATAAATGAGACCCAGATTACCGAAAATGGCCGCCGTCCCGTGCTGATCGCCAACGCTCACAAATCGTTCCAATCCTCTACTGTAGAAATCGATAGCCCTCTCCCAGTCTCCCATTTCCCAATAAGCCACGCCCAGATTATTGAAAGTCTGCGCCATCCCGTGCTCATCGCCGATTCTCTCAAATCCTTTCAGCGCTCGAACATGAAACTCAATCGCCTTTTCCCATTGCCCTTTCGCCTGATAAACCGTCCCCAGATTCAGTAATGCGTCCGTTTGATTTTGCTGGTTCTCTGCCTTTACTGCGATATCAAGCGCCTCATTCCAATGCTTGAGGGCTGAATCCTTTTTGCCCTGCGCGAAGTAACTCTCCCCTATTGGTTGTAGTAACGCGAACCTAGCATCCAAGTCTGATTCTCCGCTCAAACATTCCGTAAACGAATGGATCGCTTCTTCATATGCATGCTGAGCCATAAAAGAGAGTCCTCTTTCGAACAGAGCCTTCTTCTTGATTATGTCCTCGGTTTCAGGAAGACTATTCTGGTAAAAGTTAACTCGTTGTTCCGCACGAGCCTCCCGAATCACTTTCTCTGTTGGTTCCTGGCTTTCCAGTATCTCGCCGGATTCATCTCTCGGCGAGTTGAGACAGGTGAGCTGAAAATGACTGAGAACCTCAGGATTTGCCCGAAGCCCTTCACTGACGATTTCTACGAATCGACCAATAACCTTTTTTACCAGCCTGAAGTCCCAGCGCGGATTCCTACCGTAAAGTTCGGATGCCAAGTCATCGACAAAAATCTGTGCGTCGACCTGCCACGATTGCTTGACCTTCCAGCACTCCTCGAACAACGTCCACCCGATGGTATTCTTCCAGTGCATGTCACTAAAGACACGGAAAATGAATGAGATTTGGCCCTCGGAAAATTCCTCACGTAACTGGTTCAGAGCCGTCTTCTCAGCCCTTTGAAAGACTTCTTCTTTTGGGTCCTCAGAACCCCCATGGAATGCTATTCCGTTTCTCAAACGTCTGTGGACCGTTCTCGCTAAATAGCTCGCCCACGCATCTTCGACAGTAGACATCTTTCATCCTTCCTTTCGTCAGAGGTTCGTCGTGCCGTCCGCGACAGTCCGAACTCCAACCGCCGTTCTTCCTCTGCGGCGATCGTTCGCTAGCCCGTCGTGACTGAACTCGGCATTCACCAGAAAGAACCCACTTCTCGGAAGCGATGGATCTACAGGTTCGCAATATAGGTCTGCACAAGAAATAGCTGTTATTTTCTCTTACTAGAATATACAGGTCAGGCAGGTTTGTCAAGCGAATTCAGACCGTGGGGATATTCCAAGCGACCAAAGGGGGAGCCCAGAGACGACAGCCCCTTCACTTTCAGTCCTCTTGATTTAGCCTGACGAACACATGTCGTACTCGCACGACTACCGGTCTAACTGCCCGACGTTGCGACATCTACTAATATCCGCAAGGCTTCGGACAAATCGCACGACACCACCCGCTCCCCATACGCCCCCTCACGAAGATAGCAAAACCGGCCCCGAAAAGTTGTATCGCATCCCGGATCAAAGGTTGACTAACTGGGGGAAATCAGTTAAATTGAAGATGGAAATCAGGCAACGGAGATAAGGCATCATGCGTGAGTACGCTATATCGCTATCACAGGGGGAGGTAAATTTGAGTTTCAGGGAAAGATCTCAGACAGGCCCACCAGGTTACGAATTTCTGCGTTGTTTCCTGCCCCATATCCTGGGATTCCATGAGGGGGGAACTTGGCTTCTATCTTCACAGAACGACCCCGTCTGTGAATGAATCCCGTGTAGCATCTTCTGAGATCTTCCCCCTTTGAAAAGACTGCGTTGGGGAATTTCGGCCCGGAAAGCCGACCCCCGCCCGGGTCACCCCGGAGAATAATTGGCCCGGTGAGAATATGAGAAGAGCATTGGCCCGGGTCAAAAGAGACTCGTTTAGAGACCTTCTGGGCGACTTTTTTTCAAAAGTCCCGGAAAATGATCCCGGAGGAGGTCAGTCACGCAGCGAGGTGTAACAGGAAGGTATGTTAGGAGAAGACACGAAACCAACCAATCCTCTTGAGCCTTCCCTGCAGGCGGTCAATGTCTCCAAGGGAGGTAAGATTGTAGCTCGCCGTGTTGCATGGGCAGGGACGAGCGCCCAGCGGCGACGCGGACTCTTGGGTCGCAGCGGCCTGGATCCCGAAGAGGGCATTTACATAGTTCCGTGCGAAGGAATCCACACCTTTCGGATGAAGTTTCCGATTGACGTGGCCTTTCTCGGTAAAGATGGGCGCGTGCTGGTTGTTCATCACAGTCTCAAACCGAATCGAATCTCAAGAATTGTGCTGCGCGCTCAGGGCGTATTGGAGCTGTCGGCAGGCAGGCTTCGGGCCACGGATACCGAGGTCGGAGATATCATTCGATTCCGAGAGGTAGATGCGAACTCGTAAACTGACCTCAAAGAACTCTTCGACCGCTATCCTGAGAAAACTTATCTCCTGAGACAGGCGATAAAAAAGGGCCTCATCCACAAGACTGGGATGAAACCCTCTCTATCTAAAAGTGACCAGCGACGCTGCGTCACTTATCTGTCATAGCGCTACGGGGATTCGAACCCCGGTCTGATGGCTGAGAACCACCTGTCCTAGACCTGACTAGACGATAGCGCCAAGCTTGCTAAAGCAGTTCATGGTTCACGGTTCATTGTTCATGGTACCCCTCCACCTCTCGTTTGTCGGAGCTCCGGGGTTATGGCTTTGCTTTTGACCATGGATTATGAACTATTGACTATTCCGTATACGGAATAGTCACCTCCGTGAGAAGCTCTTCCGGCGGAACGTCGGGGCCGCCTTTGAGATAAACCTCCATCAGCGGTCCACCAATCTTGTATCCTTTCTTCTCTATCCATTCAAACATATACGGATAATCTTCGGCAATCTTGTCATAAGGACCCTTCAATGTGGCATAAGCCACCATTCGTGCCGGTATCTCCTGTATGCCGTAGCCGGAATCCGGCATGGTCCCTTCGGGAACCGCAATCCCGATCTCGCATCTTAAGTTCTCCGGCGTAACCGTGGCCGGATCGTCGTAATAGATCCCCACTATCTGACCAGCGAGCTGCTTTGCTGCGGCGTATCCGGCTATCTGACCGCATACGACCCCTACCTGATCGTACGGCCCAACGTGCTCCAGATAGATTAGGGTCATCTTCTCCGTGGTCTTTGTCAGAATCTCAAAGGGCTTTTTCTCTTCAGCTTTCTTTTCGCAGCCAACCTGGGTGAAGACAAAGATGCCCACAATCAAGACCAGCAACGAGAATAGAAAGAGCTTTTTCATGAACCGCTCCCTATTTTGAGGTTTAAGTTCGGGTTTTAGACCACGAACCACGAACCGTCAACCGCTTTTACTTGGCTGGGGGACAGGGATTCGAACCCCGATAGACAGATCCAGAGTCTGCCGTCCTGCCATTAGACGATCCCCCAATTTTGACAAATGAAGATACGAAAATGGAAGGTTATGTCAAGAAAATACTTGACAATTTCAGGTCATGGATTTATCATTAAGTAGAATTCCCATCTTGTTGAATTAGGACAACTTATATCCTTTTAAGCTACTTAGGGAAGAACTTGTCATGTGGTAGCGAACCCGGCAGTAATGAGCCTGTTAAGCTTGGTCTATTGCCTTAAACGTCAGTTCGAAGGGAGGACGACATGAAGTTAACCCTGGTGTTTATAGCCGTGCTGGCTGCATGCATACTGTGGCCAGCGGATATCTCCCGAGCTGCGTGTCCGGAAGATCCAAACGATCACGGGGCATGCGACACCTTGTATGTGGAACTCTACCCGCCTGATGCTATGTTTACTGGTCCCGGGCATCTTGTTCGAGTGCCTGTCTTCATAACAAACGATATTCCTGATGCAATGACCGACTCCATCGCGGCCATGACGATTCCCCTCTGTTACACGCACACCAACCCGGCCGTATATTGCAGCCTGCCGCCGCACTGGAACGAGCCCCCGTCTTATTTCCCGGGCGGAAACACCATTCTGCGCGACCTGGATGACACAACTCACAACGCTTTCTGGCAGATGTATCCTTTTCCCCGGCCCGAGGATTTCCACCTGGACATCAGCACCACGGACCAGTATTTCCGGCTCTCATGGGTGCCTACAGGGACTTCCGGTTCCAGGTGGCATGCAGGCAGTCGGCAACTGGCGTTTATCATGACCTTCAGGGTGGAGGACACCATGACTGTTTGCGTCGACAGCTGTTTCTGGCCCCCTACAGGCCGTCTCGGTTTCATCAGGTCGGATGCTGTACCGTACACCCCCAGAGACAACATGCCTTCCTGCTTCTCTATATCTTATCCAGACATAGGCGACTGCAACTGTGACGGCATAGTGGACATCGGGGACGTGGTGTACTTGATAAGTTATCTGTATCGGGGAGGCCCTCCGCCCACACCACCGGAGGTGGGTGACACCAACTGCGACGGGATAGTGGATATCGGTGACGTGGTGCGGCTTATAGGTTATCTTTACAGAGGTGAACCACCTCCATCGTGTTGAAGGAAATAAACGCAATAATCTGAGTAATTAGCCTTGGGGCAAAAACAAAGGAGGAAGGAGATGAGGAGAAACCTGTTGTTCGTGATCCTGGCGGGTCTGTTCCTGGCGTGCGCTGCAACTGCCTGGCCGGAGTGCCCGGGGCAAACCTGGGACAGCGGAATATGCGACACCATGTACTTGGAGGTCTATCCGCCTGATACCCTCTTCTCTGGTTCTGCACGAGCCCTAATCTTGGTCACTCACGACGTTCTTGACCCGACCGTAGACTCCCTTGCAGGTTTCGACATTCCGCTGTGCTTTACCCGGACCAACCCCGCAAAGTACTGCAGCGTCAGCTACTATTGGAACAACTCATTCTTATATCCTTATCCGCCGGAGATTCTTAACAGGAGCATCTTCCGCCACCTGATTGAAGATGGTGACACCCTGATTCACAACTGGATGATGAGTCAATCAGAGATGCTGATGGGGCTGGAATGGCACCGTCTGTTCATGAACCTGGATGATACGTCCCACTTCTGGTTCATTACCGGCATTAGCGGCATCAGCGATCAAGCCTTCGCAGAAGGAAGCAGAGTGCTTCTCCTAACCATAACTTTCAGGATGGAAGATACTATGACCGTATGTATCGATTCCTGCGTTTGGCCCCCGTCAACCCATCTCTATTTCTTCAGAGCTGATGCGCGCGCGTACGTTCCCCGGCACTTTCTGCCATACTGCTTCTCGGTATCCTACCCGGAGCTCGGGGACCCTAACGCAGATGGCGTAATAGACATTGGAGATGTAGTCTACTTGATAAACTACCTGTATCGCGCTAGCCCGTCGCCAGTTCCCACTCCGGTCGGAGATACTAATTGTGATGGGGTCGTGGACATCGGCGACGTGGTCTTTTTGATTAATTATCTTTTCAGAGTAGGACCTCCACCCTCCTGCTAAAAAAGGGGAAACCCTTTTCGATACGCGTCGTGCTGGCACGAACCGCTTGGGAACTATCACTTAGAGTGCCAGCATTTTTTTTGAGTGGCGCAGCAAGATTTTTTTCTTGCCAAAAAAGAGCGAAAGATCGTTATGGGACGTCCTCGCCTGCCGAGGTTTTGAGAATAAGTGTGGGCAAACCCGGGCTTAACCCATCGACCAGGGTGAAAGAGAAACCGAACAGTCTGATCTTCAGCTTATAAGGGTGATTTCGGATATAAAAATTGGGAGTGGTGGAGGGGGGATGCCCGATTTTGGCGTCGGGTGGTCATGATCACTCACAACCGCACCACTCCCAAATGGTCCTTTCAACTAGCCATTTAATATACGCAACTTCCGCCCAATTTGATGAGCAATCTATATGCCAATCCCCTGCTTTTCAAACATTACGGCTTTACCCTAACACCGCGACCAGCTTGACTCTACGGGATATCGGGGATAGCAGATCATTCCTTACATCTCAATCTTTTGTATGCAAAGAACTTAAGGCTCAACCGGCCTTTCCGGGACTGGCTGCGGGAAGAAATTTCCTCCCATACGAAGAGACCGGTTTTCTCATCCCGCCAATCCAATCGATAAAGGATCTCTGCAATCTGCTACACAGTTTATGCAGCTCTTGGTATCTCAAGGCGGGCTCTTATGCTTATTGCTTCAGGCTCAACCCCTTGCGAGCCAAAGAGGCTTGCGCGGCTCTGGTGGCCACCTCCCTGGACGCTCCGGTGATCTCCATTATCTTGTCCACCGCCTGGTCCAGCCATCTGAACAGCTCGTTTTGTGGATATTTGGCCACCAACTGGTCGGTCACTTCATCGGCTATCAAGAGAACGTACTCTGCCATCTTCCTTTTGAGCTCCGTGTTAAGAAAGGGAATCAGATATCTCTTGATCGCCCATCCCAGAAAAAGTAGCAGAATTCCGCCTAAGGCATGAAAGGTGTTGGCGGTGACCCAACTCCCCAAAGTCGAGAATATACCGAAAAACATCTTCCTTCACCTCCTTAAAAGCTATTCTTACCGCATAAGTTCACCGAACCCGCCTTCCGAAGCAGCCTGAGACGCGTCCGCTGGAC
Organism: uncultured bacterium; assembly: GCA_965369445.1. Lineage (GTDB taxonomy): Bacteria > Zixibacteria > MSB-5A5 > MSB-5A5 > SM1-73 > SM23-73-3. The sequence goes on from CBDUQU010000043.1 coordinate 19,983, forward strand.
TCTTGACTCTAGACTCTGAACCTTGAACTTTGAACTTTCAACGCCTTTTCACCATTGCAACTCCCAGCTTGTCAGATCCGGCACATCAACCTCCAGCCGCAGTATGGTCCCGAACGGGCTGAAGATGTGGAAGATGTATTTGGTGTCAGCCGGGCTTAAAGCCGAGTTGGGATAAATATCCAGATACCAGTAACCCTGCGTATCGGTGAGCGCGCTCTTGTGGTAAGGGCTGATGAGCACGTTCTGATATCTCAGAGGTACTCTCTTTATGCCCGCTTCGATCTTTGTTCCCACCACCGGCTGGTCGTTTATGTCATAAACCCAGCCGTACACCCGGCACAGGCTTGCCTGCGGCGGCATTCCCGGATCGAATGCCTGCGCGTAGTAGGTGGTATCCTCATCCCCATCCACCGTCAGGGTTTCGGGCACAACGAACTGCCAGCCCGGTTTATACAACCTCACCCGATAAGCTCCGTGGTCCAATGCGAAAAACCCGCGGCCCTGAGAATCCGAGGTTAAAAGGCCGATGGTGGAACTTTCGGTGGAGTCCATGACCTGAATTTGAGCAAAAGCTACGGCGGAGCTGTCGGAAGAGTCCCGGCACCTGATGACCACGCTGTTAGCCCCGGAGCCCGCGCCTGAGGTCAAGGTTCTGACCGGATGATTCCAGACAAAGGAGGAACCCCACTGGTTGTTCTCGTTCATGGTTTTGATTTGAGAGGTGTCAACCGGCTCAAAGCCAGGGTGCTTAACGCTGTCTACCGTGTCCACGTAGGCCATGCGCGTCTGGCTGAGATTGACTGACGCGTCCTGATTTTTGA
>CBDUQU010000044.1:0-20770 GCA_965369445.1 uncultured bacterium
GAAAAATTTCGAAAATCCCGATTATCCAGACCGATACTGGGAGTTCGAGCAGTTTCAGTTCTACGAGGACAGAAGGAATCTGTTCTTATGGATAACCGCCGGCATCGTCTTCTTGAGCATGTTCGATGCATACGTGGATGCACATCTATATGACTTCGATAAGGAAGAGGTGAGGGATTTGTCTATAAGTCTCGTTCCTGAAGCCGGTGGCGGTAGTGATGTCAAGCTTCTGTTTGCTGTCCGATTCTGAAGAGGACGTGCCCTTTCAGATCTGTCCCTTTAGATTTCAATAGATATACCTGGCCACGTTCAGTTTGTAGCGGTGGGGGTCGATGGTCCTGAGGATGGTTCTCTTATATTCTCCCGTCTTCTCGTCCATTTTGGTCAGGTCCACGGTTTCAACCTTTTCCCTTTTGCCGAACCGATCGGCGATGATTGCCACCTGTGGGCGGGAAAGCTCTTCCGGCTTTGCCTCCATCACCACCCCGATCTCGCCGGTATCTAAAATCACCACCGAGCCAACCGGATATATGCCCAGCATGTTAATGAAGACCTTCAAAAGCACCGCGTCGAAACCCTTCTCCTGCTGCTGCAGCATCCTCCTCAGAGCCTCATCCGGAGTCAACGGCGTCCTGGCATAGACCCGACCCGAGGTCATGGAGTCGTACACGTCCACGATGGTGACAATACGGCTGAACAGATCCAACTCTCTCCTCACGCGGGTTTGGGGATAGCCGGTGTGGTCGAGCTTCAGATGATGCTCGAAAGAGACCACCATGGCCCGGGTGCAGAATCTGTCTATGCCGCGTCGAGAGAGAAGCGTCTTCACCCCAAAGATAGGATGCTTTCTGACCTCAACCCACTCCTCTTCGGTCAACTCTCCTGGCTTGTTCAGGATCTCGATGGGCAGCTTGACTTTTCCGACGTCGTGAAACAGGGCGGCAAAACCAAGCTCGCTTAATTCGCCTTTGGAGAGACCCAACCGCGTGCCCAGGGCGACCGAAAGTATGCACACGTTGACCGAGTGAGCAAAAGTGTATTCGTCGAAGCTTTTAATGGCGGTCAGGCTCATCAGATTTCCCTCGTCTTTGATGAGCTGATCGATCAAAAACTGGATGGCTCTCTTGCTCTTGACCGTGTTTATACTCCGCCTGGATTTGGCCGATTCCATGGTTTCTTGGGCCACAAGGAGGGTCTTGAAGAATCTCTTTTTGGCTTGCTTTTTCTGACCCTCTGGCTCGGATTCGTCCCCCACATCCGATCCCGGGGCATACTTCTCCACTCTTAAGTGCTCGATGTTGGAGGAGACAACTCCCTTCTGCAGGTTCTCGAAGGGGTCTTCTCCCTCTGCGTCTGCGTGCGCTAAGATGAACACAAACTCATCCAACTCCTCCCTGTTCAATGGTGGGCTGAAGAATATGCATTCAAACTGCAGCTTCCTGAACGTCTCCCCGATAAACTTGCTGGAGGCGTACCCGTCGAAGGAGAATCTCAGTCTGGTATCGTTGAGAAACAGGTAGCCCTCTTTTGATTTGAGAAGGAACTCCCCGGTGCCCTCCAGCAGACTCTGAATCAGACCTAACAGGTTCTCAGCCTGTCTGGTGTAAACGGAGTTCGTTCTATCGTATATCTGGGCGGTGCGGATGGTGGCGTAGAGCTGGGAGACAAGGTTCTTTCCTTTCTCCAGAAGATGGCGCTTCTGAAGCTTGGCCTTATCAGACTCTCTGGGCTTGGCTGGGCTTTCTGTGACCAATTTGTCTCCCTTTATGAATAGAGCTTGAGGATCAGACGTCCCCGGCCAATTGACCTTCCCTTATCCGCCGAGACTCGATTCGACGCAGCGCATTCTGACAGGCTTGCCGGACAACCTTGTTTCTTTTCTTCATAAGTTGATTTATCGCCTCCTCCGCCTCGGAAGAATCGATCTGGCTCAAAGCCCCGATGGCAAAGATGCGGGTCTCGTTGTGTTTATCTCTTTTGAGCCAGCTTCGTTTGTTGACCGTCTTTACCAGAAACGAGACGCCCTCCTTAGCGGCGATGGCGGCGAACGACTCCAGCATGCTCTTCTTCTCCTCAGGCGACCTATATTTGAACTGGTCATCGCTTATGACGTTCTCCAGCACCAAAAGAGCTTCCTGTTCCTTTCTTTGTGCCAGCCCGCGAGAAGTTAGGATTCGAATACCCTTATCCTCGTCCTCCAGGAATGAGACCAGAAGATTCCCCGCTTGATTTGCAGGGATTTTGATGAGCGATGCGACGACTTCCTTTCTCACTCTCCGGTCCCGGTGTTTGACGATCTGTCTTAATAATCTGACCCCCTCCCCGGAACCAATCGTACCGATGATAGAGGCCACGTTTCGCACCACATACCAGTTCGGGTCGGACACGCCCTCTCCCAAGAGTTCCAGATGATCTTTTGCTTTTTCAGCCAGTACCTCGCACACCATCTTGCGTGCTGGAAAGCTCTTAAGGTCTCTTAGCATCCTGATGACTGTGGGGATGGAGTTCCAGTTCAGAGAGGAGAGAAATGCCTTGGCAGAGGAGAGCTCTATTATCTCCCTGTCATTTAGAACCTGGGACATCTTTTTGAGGTTCTCCGGGTCTCCAGCCTTGTCAATAACTCCTGCCGCTCTCTGTGCCTTCTCGTTTCTTACCGAATCCGCCTGACCGGTGCTTCTCTGCATCGTTGCCGCAAACCTGTTCAGCTCCCGCACGATTTTTGCAGCAGAGTGAAAATCAGCCATGCTGACAAGTGTACCTAACACCTTCTCCATTGTTCCCATCAACTGATCGAACTCCGATGAATCCTCCTCAGCCAGCAGGATCTCGACTAAAATGTTGAGAAACTGATCTAAGGATCGATACCGGCTGTTCAACTCCAGAGCCTTCTTGATGCTGCCCACCTCCTGGGGCGAGAACTCCTTCAGTTTCTCCAGGAGCTGTTTTATCTGATCCTCTCTGTATTTCTGACTCAAATCCGGGTGGTCTATCTTCGGCACCACCTCGCCCTCTTCGCTTAAAGCCACCTCCGAGTGGAAGAGCCGGTCAAAATCCCAATCATCAGGGACGTCCTCAGCGGAGGGCACGTCCACGTCCAGGAGATCGTCCACCACCAGGTATTTGACGTGGTTTAAGTCCTTCTCCCAAAGCAGGGTCACCAGGTCCTCTTCTAAGTCTGGGGATTTAAAACAGGTGTGCATAACCTCAAGCAGATCCTGGACCTCTTCAAATTCCAATCCTTTCAGAAAGGCGAGCTCTCTGACTCCATCCTTATGAAGGACGTAGGCCATCCCCCCTTCCCTTTCTCCGTCCCGGTACACCGCTTTTGCGTTATAGAGAAGCTGGTTGGGTTTGACCTCCAGGTTCAACTCATCGTGGGCATCCAAAAACTCGCTTAAGCCCTGATAGAGCTTCCTCTTGAACTCCTTGGGGAGTGGGTTGTTGCTGGGGTAGATCAACAGGCTTTTCAGAGAGTTGTTCAGAAGTTGAATCAGTCTTTTGACGGATTCGAACTCAACCGGATCAACCTGTTCGAGTTCAGTCTCAAAATCAAGTTCAGGCATACTTCCCCCTGGGGGATGACTTCCTTAAATTTATCGACACTTGCAGGGGGAAAGTTAATCCAACTTGATCGTGAGGACGAGATAAGGTGAGAGGGTTTTGAAAAAGCAGAGTCTTTGGCAGTTTGGCCTGTTCGACCCAAGCACCGGTAGGATCCGGCTGTCAATCACCGTCAGACTGGGGGGTGAGTGTGGGGAGGGATCAGATATGATCGAACATCTGGTCTGCTATCTCTTCAGCCTTCTCCACATCCTTCTCTGGCACGCAGAGGATTATCTTCGACACCGGGATGTGGGCGGTAGTGGTCCTGAGAGGGATACCTTCATCCCCCTTTATCATGGAAGGTATCCCTTTGTTATTCAGGGCCTCCTGGAGCATCTGGGCGTACATACGGGAGGGCAGATTTCTCAAAGGGACGAAATTCGGCTCTTGAGGCGGCTTCTCCTTCGGTAATTCATTCACAATGTCGGCGCCACAATCCGGGCACTTGTTCACACCCTCTTTGTATTCAAACCGGCAGTTAGGGCAATATGGCATGTGCTCTTCTCCTTATCTTCTGCACATCCTCTCGCTGGTTGTACGTTCGCCCCGGGGCAAAAGATGCCCCCAAAGCGCACTTCTTCAGTATTCAATCTGAATAAGACCTGTCCTGTGAAGCAAGCTGCAGTTTACTTTCCCGGTTCGGCTTCAATCGAACCTGACGCCGCAACGACCCCGGCGCCGATGGTGCCGTTTGCGCCGGAAAGATTGCCGCTGGGAAGCCCACCCGGAAGGTAGAAGTCCATACCGGGATAATACACGAAGCTTGAATTGTATGCGACCACGAATATTTGGTAAGTGCCGGTTTCAAACTCGCCCAGTTCGTCGTAGAATGCATCAAGCTGAATGGGAGCGTATCCGAACTGATCTGGCTCAATCACGGTGGTTAATGCGTCCCTCCCGTCCGGTTTCACCACGCTGTAGAAATACCCGGAAGCGCCCGTCGATATGCTGTAGCTTACTCTAACCAACTCGGTCTGAGCAGACGTGACGGTGGTATGATTGATGTCTGTTATCTCGAAAGAACCGGGTATCTGCCTCGAGGTGCTCAGGTTAAAGTCGTCGGCAGCGGATGAGATGTTGATGAGCACGGTTTGCCCGTAGTTGAAAAGTGGAAATCCGTCCAGGAAATAGTTGCCGTTTCCTTCACTCTCCAGGGTGTCAGATCCAACCTTCACCACGGCCCCGTCAAAAGGATCGCCATTCTTCAGGATGGCAAAATACGCAACATCTCTGCCTGAGTTCATGTCCTTGACCACCACCCCGTTGATGGTAAACTCAAAGTCGTCCGAAGGGGGGCGGGTGGTAACCTTTCCTCCGCAGGAGAAAAAGAATATGATCAGCAAGAATAAAATCAAAGCCTTTATCGTAACCGAAGAGTCTTTCATTACAAGGCCTCCCTGATTTCGCAGAATGCGCCCGATAAATCGGGCAACTACAAACGCCTCCGAAAGGGTCGAATGTCCTACGGATCCGTAGGACAGTCGACCCCCTAAAATTCCAGCGATTTCATCCTCTGGACAGCCGCTTTCAATCTCTCCTTATCTGCAATCAACGAGAATCGCAGGTATCCTTCACCGGATGGACCCAATCCCGATCCTGGCGTGCTCACTATTCCCGCTTTTTCGATCAACAGGTTTGCCGCGCTTTGCGAATCAAATCCTCCAGGTGTTCTTGCCCAGACAAAGATGCTGCCTTTAGGATTATCGACCTCCCAACCCAACTTTTTCAGTCCTTCGACTAAAACGTCTCTTCTTTCTTGATACGTTCGGCGAACTTGGGCTATCTCCTTTTCCTCAAGAGAAAGCGCAACTATTGCCGCCTTCTGTAACACGTGAAACGTGCCGGAGTGCACGCTGACCTCTATCTGCTTTAGCGCATCTATCAACTTACTGTTCCCCACCACAAAGCCCAATCTCCAGCCGGTCATGCCGTAGGTTTTGGAGAAGGAGAAGAACTCCAGGCAGTTTTCCTTTGCCCCGTCGATGGTCAGTATGCTTTCTGCCTTGGTGCCGTCAAAGGTTATCTCCGAGTAAGCCATGTCCTGGCATACGAGAACTTCGTTCTGTTCGGCAAAATCGACCACTCTCTGCAGAAACCGACAATCCGCCAGAGCTCCTGTGGGATTGTTGGGATAATTCAGGTACATAAGCTTGGCTTTTGACAAGTTCTCCAGTCTTATCTTGCCGAAATCCGGCAGCCAGCGGTTCTGCTTCAAAAGCGGCATAGGCACTGGCCTGCCGCCGGCTAAGCTCACGTTTCTCGCGTACGGCGGGTAAGCCGGATCAGGAATTAGTGCAACGTCGCCTGGGTCGATAAAGGCCCAGCTTACAAGCGACAACCCCTCCTTCGAGCCGAGCAGTATCCAGATTTCGGATTCCGGATCGACGTCGAGGTCGAACCTTCTCTTCAGCCACGAGGCAGCAGCCTGCCTTAGCTCAGGTATTCCCTGGTATACCGGGTGCCTGTGATTTTCCGGAACGTCTGCCGCTCTTTTAAGCGCCTCTACGATCTTGGGGTGCGGCGGCAGGTCCGGATTTCCACCTCCCAGGTCGATTATATCCTTCCCTGAAGCCAGCGCCTTCCTTTTGGCCTCGGCCACAGCAAAGAATGCATACTCCCCCACGTCTTTCAGCCGGGAGGAGATTTTGTTCTCTATATCCAACGCAATTATCCCTCTATCATAGATTTAATCGGCACAGAGGTTCGCCCAATTGAATAATACGTTGGGAAAGGAAGGCTGTCAACGGAAAAGGGAGTCTCTGTACGGGTCGCATTTCCGCCTTAGGCGGACCTACCTTTGGCAGGCATGCGACCCGCCGACAGGAGTTGCCATCCGGGTTCCTGTTTTCCGCCAGGTCATGTAGCCTGGCAGGCACGCAAACATTGAACTCCTTGGCGCCTAAGTCGGGTGAACGGGATGCATGGTAAGCTAACGGTGCGGACATAGGCTGAGGGGATTTCCTCTGCGGTCAAAATGAGAGAATGCACGAGAGGGGACCGCAGTTCCACGTCGTAGGCTGAGCACACGATACCAACATTCTCTTTGAGCCATTCGGCTCTTCTGGTATGTCTCACAACCCAGGAGGCCCTGCCCCGGGAATCGCCCATGACGCTCTCGAGTTCGTTCGCTAGCTCCGAGGGGTTTCTCGCGTATCTCACGTTCTTGCATTCGATGGAAAATATCCTGTCGTTCTGTTTATCGATGGCCAGAACATCTACGTCACCCAGATCGACTTGCGCGCTGAGCCTTGCGCCCGGCCTGATTGGTACCTCTGAGTCAACACACCAGTCGGTGTTGTCCGAGAACCACTTCCTGACCTCCAAAACAAACTCTTTTCCAGCGTTGCCTTGAATCCCGGCCACGAGTTCCAGCATTTCTTTGGAACTGTGATCATGCGTCTTGTAGCGACCCGCAAGGACTAGAGACAGCAGGTGCATGCCAGATTTCTCTGCATGCCGAGGCCCCCAGAGAACCATGGGGTCATCTCCTGGGCCCGGCCCTATTACGAGGGGCCTTCGAAGGTATGACATGCGTCGGTTGTACCGCCACGGCCAGACATCTCGGTCGGCAAAACCAGGCGGCGCCTTCTCCCATTTTTCACGGGGTCGCAGCGAAAACAAGTCCATGCTCTTGTCGATTTCGACTGTGGGCCAAGCCAAGAACTCTCTCGCTCTTTCCTTCAACTCGGATAACGGAAGACATCCTGTTGGTGTCTCCTGGTCAAAGGCCAAGTTAGTCAGACAAACGTGGAATTCTACGACCTGAGTCAGTGTCAAGCCAAACTCAGCTTTGAATGCCGCCTCTGCCTTGGGCTCGGGTTGATGGGAGGTCTTGGATCCACTAGCAGGCTGAAAGTAGCCCTCGAAACCGGCTATAGCTGATTCGACCGATTCAAGGGATTTGGCACTGAGAAAGGGATCCCAAACACCTTGAATTGTGTCTCGATGAACTCCAATCCTTCCGTTGGCTAAAACGTTAATTCTGTGGTTGAATATGCCCAGATGGATCTGGTCGCTAAGCACCGCCCAATCAACAAGTAAGTACATCATCGCTAGAAGGGCATCGATTTCGGCTATACCGATCACAGAATCACCGCAAGGTGGCTCGGCTGCAACCAGTTCTATTAATGATCTCGTCGACAAAGCAGTCTTGTCGTTGACGAGAGATTCCTTCATCACTCTCAGCACCTGGGATTCTAAACCCCCGAAGCACTCGAGGGTGGTGGGTATAGTCAGCCTATTAGTTGACGTACGATTCGTGACCGCCTCATTGCTAGCAATCAAGCGCTGCACCAGAGACAGCCAACTGAATTTGGAGATCGAAGATCTTAGGCGCCCAAGGTACACATCAACGATATTGTTGCAGAGATTTATCCGTTCTCGCTTGTCCAGCACCTCACCAATTGGCGGTGCGTGTTCGCCTAACTGCTCAACCAACTCATCTAGCTGTTCTTGAATATCATGGTCCTGCAGCTTGCGCAAGGTCGGCAGATTCTTAGGGCTCAGGGCCACGGTTCTTTCTGTATCCACCAGGAAAAACTTCTTCTTGCGTCCGACGGGCGCGTGGATTTCGAGAATGCGATCAGATTGACTACGATCCAAGGTATTCCGATGACCTGAACGCTCAAGCATTTCACCTAAGCCCTGGAGTAACGCCCTAAGGATCAGGCGCTCGCCTTGGTTGTCGGCCCTATGAAGGTGAGCTTGGAACTCGACAGGTATCACGATCCATACAGAGCGTCCATGTACCTCACTACCGATTTCGGGGAGTGCCTGTCCGCTGTCGGTTTCATTCTGTATTGGTTTGAACCACTGACCTGGGCTCTGTAGACGCACTCTTATCTGTAGTGGACTGCTCGATAATCTCGCCAGATGGCTGCGGAGGCTCGGAGTCATCTGCCACACCCAGTAAGCCATCATGTCGGTCGCCCCGAAATACGCCTCTTTGGCTTCCGGTGTCATCTGCTCTATCTGATCTTGGGGCTCCACCCAGATTGGCTGGGCGTACCCTTCGATGAGGTGCTCCAGAGATCTACCTATGTTGTCTTCCGGTACATAAATTGGAATTGTCTCATCCGCGTCCCTTCTGCACACAGAAATGTAGCGAGGTAGGTCTCCTATGAGTGCGGCATGGACGTCAGTGCTGCGCGCGGCCTCAACTCGCAGTCGCCGACCGTGCCCAACGTGAATGTAAATAAACGAAGGTTTCTCTTCGTCGCTCAGATCGAAGGAGTGGTCTCGATCAAGGTACAAGGCGTAGGGGTCAAGGAATGATGGAACAACGATGGGTTGAGGAATGTGTGGGCTTTTCCGAAGCTTCTCTTTTGCTTCCGCGTACTTCCAGAGGGAAAGACTATCACACTTGCGCAACTGAGCCAAGACTTGTAGATCCTCCACGGACAGAGATAGGGATCGGTCGAAACCCCTTTGCTCCCCGCGTCCAAACCCAATCCAGCGCCCTATCCCCCCCACCACCGTGATCAAGAATAGTTGGCATACCGGGTTATGTCGCCTCATCTTTTCAGCGACAGCGGCTGCCCTTGTGTCCAGTTTGCTCCCCAGATCGCCGGTATCCCATCTCCCATATGGCTCATCCCGCACATAATCTCTCGCATTGTCCACGATAAGCTGCACATAAGCCGCTTTGTTCGTGTCAATCTTGTAGGTCGACTCCTCGATGGGGAGCTTTTCTGTCGATGCTGGCAGAGGAAACACCTCACGCGTGAGAAACATAAGCCGGAGGTATTCCTGGGTTTTCAAAAACAATGTCTTCCGAAACCTGGAAGCTAGCTCTTCCCGCAAGCCGAGATCTCCGGCCAGAACCCAAATGAAATGACGTAGGGCAACGTTCACGGAACCCGGGAGTGCTAGAACCGTCGAATCGCCAATCTTGACTAACGGTTTTGTCAACAGCGGATTCTTCATTGGATCCTCGTGCGTCAGTTCTTCGTCTCCGGCGGCGACGGTGAAGGGCCTCAGAATCTTCGCGTCAAGATCGAGCGGATTCAACAGAGACTCCATCTTTTCGCTGGTGAATTGGACGGCGTGTCCCAGGCGTTCCATTTCCCCTAACTCTGGCACTTCTATATCCTTTCTCCAGTTGTCAGGACTATCCATATAGCGCACGTGCCCCAACCGCGCCGCCACTTCGTTGCTTAGTGTCAGGAGGGAGACCGTGGCCGCTGTCGCGATGGCTATGAACCGCCTCGGTAGCCCGGGCCCCTGGTGGAAGATCGATTCGAGAAGCGAACGCAGGATGAAAGCCCCAGCTTCCGCGATCCCGGGGTAAATAACGTAATTGCCCCCATGGAATGTTACGTTGTCTGTGAACAGATTCTCCGGGGGGTCCTCCATCGTGCCTAACGAACTATATATGGGAAAGCATTCATTAAGGGTCCGTTGCAGGTGTTCAGGATCGACCGGTCTCTCTCCGCCATTGCCCATCGTACAGGCTAGCCTTGTAGCCACCTCCAGGCGAACTAAGTGGGAATGATTGGGCGAATAAACTTGCAGGCCAGCGAGCGAGCAAATCAGTTGTCCCCTTTGGTGGTTCTCAAATTCCTCTTTGAACCTTTGGGGGTGTGATGGCTGAAATCTTGCGGTCTGTCCGGTCCCTCTGAGCAGGCAGCACTTTTTGTACTTCATTCCGCTTCCACAAGGACATGGATCATTCCGCCCAACTCGTTTTTTTGTCTTACCTTTCCTTGCCACTTTCGTTGGCCTTCCCTCTGGGTGCACTACCTCTCTGGTGCTGCTAGTGTTTGGCTTCCCACTCTAGGGAGTCCAACCATGCGCCGCAGGATCGCGCGCCCCTCTTCCACGAAAACCTAGATTATGCAGAGATATGTCTTCCGCCCGCGCCTGCGCACCACCCAGCAACTGAGCCAGGTGCAGGTATCACGGCCACCCAGCCCATTCTTATTCTAGGTACCTTGGTGGAGTCTGTCAAGCAATTTCATTTCGTTTCGACAACTGATTCAAAAACCCAACACTGGCTGAAGCACCATCGCCGATTTGACCCCCCGGTCTTCACGCGATTCTGTCACTTGCTCGTATCAGTGTTGCAGGTCGTACCAACCACTGAAATTCGGGAGCGAGATGAAGGCTGGGTTTTTCACCATAGGCTGCAAGGTCAATCAATACGAGACTGAAGCCATCGCTGAAAAGTTAGAGGCTATGGGCTTTGAGCGGGTGGATTTCAGGGAGAAGGCAGACGTCTACGTGATCAACACCTGCACCGTAACCGGGAACGCCACGGGCTTTGCGCAGCGAGGCGCAAAGCCCGAGCTTCTTCAGCCCTCGCACTACCGGATACCACAATCTCCTCTCTTGGCCTTTGCCTGACACTGATTGCAGAGCTCTCCGGGTTTGGGTCGCCTGGAGACCCTGCGCTGTTCAAAATCCCATGTGGGCCAATTGGAGCAATTTCTGCACCAATGCCACGTATCGCTGCGTTTTCTCTTGCGGTAAGTCCGCATAGTACATCACCTCCCCGTGCGACAGAGCTTTTGACGCTATTTCCCTTGCATTCATTCTAGGTTCTTGATTCTGAGTTGTCAAGCGGTTTTTGGCTTTTGGGAGCGGGTAGCAGTAGCAATGAATACCAGTCTTGCTCCCTTGCATATTTTTCTTCATCAGTTCGTCGTATCAGTGTTGCAGGTGAAAAGAAGATGGGAATCGCAGTGATATGAGAGTTGCGTTGTTCACCATAGGCTGCAAGGTCAATCAATACGAGACTGAGGCCATCGCTGAAAAGTTAGAGGCCTTGGGCTTTGAGCGGGTGGATTTCAGGGAGAAGGCAGACGTCTACGTGATCAACACCTGCACCGTGACCGGAGAGAGCGACCGCAGCTCGCGCCAGGCTATCTACCGGGCAAAGAGGAAATCACCCGATGCCAAAATCATCGTCACCGGCTGCTATGCCCAAATGGAAAAGGAATTTCTGGAGGGTCTGCCTGGTGTCAGCATGGTGGTCAAGCAGGAGGATAAAGGCAGCCTCCCCGCCCTCATCGTCCAACTCCAGGGGCTAGGGGTTGGGGGCGAGGGCCGCTCCGCCACACCCATCGCCGGGGTCAAGGGAATAGGGGCTAGGGGCAAGGAAGAGCATAATGAGTTCTTTGGATTTACAGTCAAGGGGCTGGCAAAACATACCCGCGCGCTGGTGAAGATTCAGGATGGATGTGAAAAAACTTGTGCCTACTGCGTGGTTCCGTTCGCAAGGGGCAAGGAAAGAAGCAGGGAGGCGGGGCAGATCATCTCGGAGATCAACGACCTGGTGGAGAATGGATACAAAGAGGTGGTCTTAACCGGCGTGCACGTCGGTAGATTTGACCGGGACGGTTCAGGTTTAGTCGAGCTTTCCGAGAAGATCCTGAACGAGACGAAAGTGGAGCGAATGAGATACAGCTCCATTGATCCGAACGAGTTCTCAGACCAATTGATAGATTTCGTTTCCAGGTCAGACCGAATTTGCAGACATCTGCATGTTCCTCTTCAGAGCGGGGATAGCGATATTCTTTCTAAGATGCGAAGGGAGTATTCCGCAGACGATTATCGCGCGCTCGCAGACAAGATAAGCCAGGCCGTCCCCGGCGTCTTGATCGGCGCTGACGTTATCGTCGCGTTTCCCGGCGAAACAGATGGGCAGTTTGAAAATACTTGCGAGTTCATCCGGTCATCACCCATCAACTATCTTCATGTCTTCAGCTACTCCGATAGAAAAGGAACCGAGGCGTCCTCCATGCCGGACAAAATCCCGCCGCAGGTGATTCATAAGAGAAGCGAGACCATGCACTCTCTGGGAAAAGAGAAATGGAGAGGTTATATCCAACGCTTTATCGGTGGAAAGCTAAATGTCCTCATAGAAAACCGGAGAGACAAAAAGACCGGTATGCTGACCGGGTTGTCGGATAATTACATCCGCGTCTTACTGGATGGCGATGATTGGCTGAAGAATAGAATCGTATCGGTTAAAGTCGTCGATAGGCACGGAGACGTGCTGTTGGGAAGCCTGCCAGAGGCACCTCACCCCCTATCCCCCTCTCCATAAAATGGAGAGGGGTTCACCCTGAAGGGATTTCCCTCGATCCTGAGATCTTCGGGATTGAAGGACACCCTGAAGGGGAACCGAAAGGGGGAGAGGTAAGAATCTGTCGACAGGCAAGGAAGCCCGCCTCTACCAATCTCAAAGAGATTTCACCCCTCGCACTCTAAAGAGTGCGGCTACCCCCGCCGGGATTCAGACAACAGAAGAAATTCCTTGTCTTGTGGGGGCTTCGGGTATTATATTCATAAGCTACGATGTCAAGGATAGAAGAAAATGTTAAAAGCGTTTGGTCTCGCATCGATAAGGCGGCACAGGCAAGCGGGTGGGGAGGAGAAAAGATCGAATTGGTGGCGGTGAGCAAGACCGTGGAGCCGGAGAGAATCAACGAGGCCATCCGGTGCGGAATCGACATCATCGGCGAGAATCGAATACAGGAGGCGGAAGGAAAGTTCAAGGAGATAACCGAACCGGTGATAAAACATCTGGTGGGACACCTTCAGACCAACAAGGTCAAGAAGGCGGTGGAGCTCTTCGATTTCATCCAGTCGGTGGACAGCGAACGCATTGCGAAAGAGATTTCTAAGAGAGCGCTGGATAAGGGAAAGGTTATGCACGTGCTGGTGGAGGTGAACACGTCCGCCGAAGAGACCAAGTTCGGCATAGAGCCTGATCAGGCGATGCCTTTGATTGAAACAATATCGAGATTAGAGGGTGTTAAGATCAAAGGCTTGATGACCATTGGGCTATTCTCGGACAACCCGGAAGATACGCGTCCCTGTTTTAAGAGGTTGAAAACGTTTTTTGAGGAGGTCAAGTTGGCCAATGTCCCCGGGGTGGAGATGAAGTATCTCTCCATGGGAATGACCAGCGACTTTGAGGTTGCAATTGAAGAGGGATCAAACATGGTGCGGGTCGGGACGGGGATATTCGGCGCGAGAAGTTATTGACCAATGCGGGAGATTCGGTGCTCGGTAATTTCATATTCGCCTTAGCCAAGGTTCTGGATCTGGCCATCAGCCTCTATGTGATCACTATCATCATACGGGCGATGCTGTCCTGGTTCAACCCGAATCCGCACAGCCCGGGAATTCAGTTCCTAACCAGGATCACCGATCCGGTTCTGGAGCGCATCAAACGGCTACTCCCCCTTGGCGCGGGAGTGGGTTTGGACTTATCGCCGATTATTGCCATCTTCGGACTTTTGTTTATCAAATATTTTCTGGTGGCAAGTCTGTATGATCTTAGCGCAAGTTTGAAATAATTGTCGGCCCGGAGAGTAACGTTAGAATATTGTTGCCGATAATAGAGTCAAAAAAATGACTAAATCCGGAGGTGAAAGTTGAAGATCACACCGGTAGATATCAAGAATCAACAGTTCGGCAAATCCTTCCGGGGTTATGATCCCTCCGAGGTGGATTCCTTCTTAGAGATGGTTTGCTCGACCTTAGAGGACCTGGTCAGGGAGAATGCCGGGCTGAAAGAGAAGCTCTCCTCGGTGGAGTCGACCCTGGTGGGGTATAAGGACCTGGAGGGAAACATAAGGTCAGCCCTGGTAACCGCGCAGAAGTCGGCGGAGGAGATCCGGGAGAATGCGACAAAAGAGGCTCAGCTTCTGATGAGAGAAACAAAGATCAAAGCCGACAGAAATATGGAGGAAACTCATAACACTCTCTCCCGGTTGAAAAAACAGATAGCCGACCTGCAGAACACGAAAAGAGAATACCTGGCGCGTTTAAAATCGCTGGTCGAGACTCACCTGAGGGTTTTGGAATCAATGGAAGAAGAGGATGAATCGTATAAGAAAGAGCCTCAGTTAGCCGGCAGTCGGCGTCAACCCAAGTCGAATTCGGATGAGGAGATGAAGATTTAGAAACTTCAAAAAGAGCTCTGTGGGGGATGTTAAAATGGCAGAAAAGAACATATCGGATCTTAAAGAAACCATAAACGAAGCGGCCCAGTTCATCCGGGACAGGACCAAAGTCCTGCCGCAGATAGGCATCATCCTGGGGACGGGGTTGGGGTCGCTGGCAGACGCTATCAACGTGGACGCCAAAATTCCCTATGAGGAGATACCCCATTTTCCCGTCTCCACCGTGGAGAGCCATACCGGGCGGCTGATCTTAGGCGAGCTTTCCGGACGAAGCGTGGTGGCCATGCAGGGGAGGTTTCACTACTACGAGGGATATGATCTGAAACAGGTGACCTTCCCGGTGAGGGTGATGAAGGCCCTGGGCGCAACAGCCCTGGTGGTCTCCAACGCCTGCGGCGGGTTGAATCCTCAATTCAAATCGGGCGAGGTTGTGGTCATCACCGACCACATCAACCTGCAGGGATCGAATCCCCTGTTCGGTCCCAACGACGAAAGCTTAGGGCCCCGCTTCCCGGACATGTGTCACTGCTACGACCCGGAGCTGATTACCTTGGCGGAGAACGTGGCTTTGAACCTGAGCCTAAAGTTGCACAAAGGAGTTTACGTTGCGGTTGGCGGCCCGAATTTGGAGACTGCTGCGGAATACCGCTTCCTGCGATTCATCGGAGCCGACGTGGTGGGAATGTCGACCGTGCCGGAGGTTATCGTGGCGCGGCATCAGGGCATGCGGGTGCTGGGCTTCTCCCTGATCACGGATATGGGCTTGCCGGACGCTTTGGGGCCAATGAATATGGAAAAGATTCTGGCAACAGCCGCTAAATCGGAGCCGCTTTTGAAAGACATAATGATCCGGGTGATTGAAGAAATGAAGGTTTAAAGTTCAAAGTTTAAAGTTCAAGGATAGAGGAAGAAGCGAAGGAGCACGTCGGGAATTTTCCAGCGAGGATTGAGATCAGCTATGTTCAAAGAGATCAAAGAAGATTTCAATTATCCGGAGATGGAGGAGAGGATCCTCGAGTTCTGGGATAAGAACGACATCTTCCATAAGAGCATCAAGATCCGAGAAGACGCCCCGGATTTCGTTTTCTACGAGGGGCCTCCTACCGCCAACGGAAAGCCGGGGATTCACCACGTGATATCCCGCACCATCAAGGACTTGGTCTGCCGCTACAAGACCATGCGGGGCTTCAAGGTGGAAAGAAAGGCGGGCTGGGATACGCACGGGCTTCCGGTGGAGATAGAGGTGGAGAAGGAACTGGGGTTGGATGGCAAGGCCAAGATCGAGGAATACGGTATCGACAAATTCAACGCCCAGTGCGAGAAAAGTGTCTTCCGCTACAAAAAGGAATGGGACGAGCTCACCCGCCGGATCGGCTACTGGCTGGACTTAGACGGAGCTTATATAACGTGCTCCAACGAATATATCGAGTCCGTATGGTGGATCCTCTCTCAATTCTGGGAGAAAGGTCTGATCTATCAGGGGCATCGGATCGTTCCCTATTGTCCCAGATGCGGCACCCCCCTTTCCAGCCATGAGGTGGCTCAAGGGTACCAGGAGGTCTCCGACCCGTCGGTATCGGTCAAAATGAAGCTGGAGGGGGAGGAGAACACCTACTTTCTGGTGTGGACCACCACCCCCTGGACTTTGATCTCCAACGTGGCCTTGGCCGTGGGTGAGCAGATCGACTACGTCAAGGTGGAGCATCAGGGCCAGGAGCTGATCTTAGCCAAAGCACTTTTGGATCAAGCTTTGGACGGCGAATACCAGATAAAGGAGGAGTACAAGGGAAAAGACCTGGAGAAGCTCAGATATGAACCCCTCTTTACCTTTGTGAAGGCCGACAGATCCAGGATGTTTTATGTGATCTTAGCAGACTTCGTCAGCGTGGAGGAGGGGACCGGGATCGTCCACGTGGCTCCCGCGTTCGGAGCAGACGACTACGAGGTGGGGAAGAAATGCAATCTACCAGTGGTTCAGCCGGTGGACGAAAAGGGTGAATTCACCTCCGAGGTCACCCCGTGGAAAGGCATGTTCGTCAAAGACACAGACGAAGGCATAATGGATGACCTCAAAGAGCGGGGTCTATTATATAAGAGGGGAGACTACCTTCATACTTATCCTTTCTGCTGGAGATGTGATTCGCCCTTGATATACTATGCCCGTAAGTCATGGTATATCCGAACCACGGCTTACAAGGACAAGCTGTTGGAGAACAACAGAAAGATAAACTGGTACCCGCCGGAGATGGGTTCCGGGCGGTTCGGGGAATGGCTGGAGAACAACGTGGATTGGGCTCTCTCCCGGGAGAGATTCTGGGGCACGCCTCTGAATATCTGGATATGCGATGGCTGTGGCGAGGAGAAATCCGTGCCCAGCATAAAAGAGCTTCTCGACTCAGCCTTCGAAGATGAATCGTTGGCGGCTTTCAAAAAGGAGATAAATCTCCACAAGCCCATGATCGATACGCTCACCCTGAGGTGTCCTAAGTGTGACGGGGTGATGCATCGCACCCCGGAGGTGATCGACTGCTGGTTTGATTCCGGGTCCATGCCCTATGCCCAGTGGCACTATCCCTTTGAGCATAAGGACGACTTTAAGGATAAGTTCCCCTGTCAGTTCATCTCCGAAGCGGTGGATCAGACCAGAGGATGGTTCTACAGCCTTCTGGCCATCTCGGCGTTTCTTTTCGATCAGCCCGCCTACAAAAACGTGATCGTGATCGAGTTGGTTCAGGATGAAGATGGCGCCAAGATGCATAAATCCAAGGGGAACGTGATTGATCCCTGGGAGGTTCTGAATGTCCAGGGGGCGGATGCCCTGAGGTGGTACATGCTCTGGTCCAGCCAGCCCTGGCTTCCCTCCAGAATCGACAAGAAAGCCATAACCGAGGTGGAACGGAAGTTCCTGAGCACCCTGAGGAACACCTATTCCTTCTTCGCCCTCTATGCCAACATCGACAAATTCGATCCCTCGAAACATCAGTCGAAAATGGAGGAAAGGCCGGAGTTGGACCGGTGGATCATCTCGAGATTGAATTCCTTAATCAGAGACGTCACCTATGCTTTGGATCATTACGATCTGACCAGAGCCGCCCGCCGGATTCAGGAGTTCGTGATAGAGGATTTAAGCAACTGGTACGTGCGAAGGAGCAGGAGAAGGTTCTGGCAGTCGGAGGAAACCCCGGATAAGGTTGCGGCCTATCTGAGCCTGTGGGAATGCCTGGTCACGGTGTGCAAATTGGTCGCTCCATACACTCCGTTCATAGCCGAGGATCTTTACCGGGAGCTTTGTGCCAAGACCGACTCGAAGCATCCGGAAAGCGTGCACCTGACCGATTTCCCAAAGGTTGTGGAAGAGCATGTCGATAAGAAGTTGGAACGGAAGATGGAATCCCTAAGGAGAATCGTCATCCTGGGACGGGCAGCCAGAAGCAGGGCACAGATAAAGATAAGGCAGCCGTTGGGGGAGATGCTGGTTGCAGTGCCCAAGGGGGATTCAAGGGAGGATTTGGAACCTCTGTTCGGTTTGATCTCGGAAGAGCTCAATGTGAAGCGGGTTTCTTTCCTGGAGCCGGGAGTCTCTTTAGTCCAGCTTTCTGCCAAACCGAACTTTGGTAAGCTCGGTCCGAAATGGGGCAAGAAGGCTAATCTGGTGGCGGAGCGGATGAAATCTTTGAGCCAGGATGAGTTAATGAGATTTAAAGATGAAGGGAAATTGAAGATAGATATAGATGGCACCAGCCTGGAGCTGGAATCGGAGGATTTGGAGATAGCGGAGAAGGAGAAAGAGGGTTGGGTGGTCGAGTCGGCGAACGAATACAAGGTGGCGCTCTCATCTGTTTTAACTGAAGAGCTTAAGGATGAAGGTTTTGCGCGTGAACTGGTAAACAAAATTCAGAATATGCGCAAGGCAGCAGGCTTTGAGGTGATGGATCGAATAAAGGCGGACATCAAGACCACCTCCCGGCTCCAGGCGGCCATCAGAGCATTTAAGGACTATATCAAAAGGGAGACACTCTCTTCGGAACTCTCCCATGTTGGTGCCAAAGGCGAACGGACCGAGGAGTGGGACATAAATGGCGAAAAGGCACGAATATCGATAGAACGGGTTAGATCTTAAGTGGAGGGAGGAGATGAAGAAGAAGGATCTACAGAAGTATGAGACCCTGCTTTTGGCCAAGCGGGTGGAGTTGTTAGAGGAGTTGGGACTTCTCAAAAAAACCGGCATGAACAGCACGCTTAAAGAAGCCACCGGTGAGATCTCCTCTTACTCCACCCACATGGCCGATCAGGGCACGGACTCCTTTGAAAGGGAAAAGGCATTTCAGTTAGCATCCAAGGGCGGCAGGTTCCTCCATCACATAGACGAGGCGCTGCGCCGCATAAAGGATAAGCAATACGGGAAATGCCAGGAGTGCGGCAAGGAGATTAGCGCTGCCCGACTGGAGGCAGTGCCGCATGCCAGATTCTGCATCGAGTGTAAGGAGAAAGAGGAACTCAGGAAAGCCGGACAACCTTAGTGGCGACTCTTTTCTCCGGGCAGGAACCACAGACGGTTCGTGCGGTGTAATCGAGAGGGGTGCGCAAAGTCAGAGGTATGGCAGGAGAAGATTTGGTCAAGGAGAATGCAAAGGCTTTTCCTCGCAGTTTTGTGGTCATCAGCCTACTGGCGATTCTTGCCGACCAGCTTTCGAAGACTGCAGCGACTTTTCTTCTTGCTCACGGTGACTCGGTTCCGGTGTTGGGTGATTTCTTCAGGCTCACCCTGGTTTTGAATCCGGGTGGGGTATTCGGAACCAGAATTGGGAGTCAAAACTTCTACACCTTCATTTCGATTTTGGCCATAGGGATCATCCTATGGTTTTTCTTCAAGACCAGCGACAAGGGAATTAGTTTGAAAGTAGGGCTATCTTTGGTGCTGGGAGGAGCAATCGGCAATCTGATCGACCGCTTCCGCTTCGGAGAGGTGGTTGACTTTCTCGATTTCGAATTCTTCAATATATCCCTTCCTCCGGCAAAAATTGCATTCCTGAGATTCCCGGGCTTCAATCTTGATCGCTGGCCTGTGTTTAACCTGGCGGACAGCTTTGTGCTCATCGGAATGATCCTGGTGATGGTTCATCTGCTGTTTTCCAAAGAAAGCCCAACCGCCGAGACCCCTCAAGATTCTGACGCAGTCTATGGAGAAGAACTCGACAAAGCTAATTGAGATTTCAGCGCCAAAAGAGGTGTCGGGAAAGAGAATAGACTCATTCCTCTCCCAGCAGGATCTCGGTCTGTCGCGTGCCTTCATCCAGAAATTGATCTCAGACCATCACATACTTGTCGACGGCAAGCCCACAAAATCCTCATATAAAATAAGAGGGGGAGAGAAAATCAAAATCGATGTTCCACCTTTAGAAAAACACTCTCTTGAACCTGAGAACATACCCCTGGACATAGTCTATGAAGACTCCGACCTCCTGGTGGTGAACAAGAGGGCGGGAATGGTGGTTCATCCGGCGGTGGGGAACTACTCTCACACTCTGGTTAATGCTCTTCTTTTCCACTGCAAAGACCTGTCCGGAATAAATGGGGTTTTGCGGCCGGGCATTGTCCACCGGCTGGACAAGAACACCTCCGGCCTTCTCGTTGTGGCAAAGAATGACTTTGCCCACCTGGGCCTTGCCGAGCAGATTCAAGATCGGTCTCTCCTGCGCGAGTATGTCGCCATAACCTGGGGGCACGTGGCAAAAGAAGAAGGAAGCATCGAGGCTCCCATCGGACGAGCGATAAGAGACAGAAAAAAAATGACGGTGACCCGATTGAAAGGCCGGGAATCATTGACTCAGTACAAGGTTCTGGAAAGATTCGATCTGTGTGATCTTTTGTCCATCCGGTTGAAGACCGGCAGGACTCACCAGATCAGGGTTCATCTTTCCTACTTGAATCATCCGGTCTTGGGTGATCCGGAATATGGCGGCAGGCAGAAGTGGATCAAAGGCATTCACGACCAAAAGCGTCCCTTTGCTCAGAAACTCTTGAGTGCAATTGACCGGCAGGCTCTTCACGCCCGCAAATTGGGCTTTGTTCATCCAAGAACAGAAGAATACCAAGAGTTCGATTCCCCTCTACCTGAGGATATGGAAAGTGTCTTAACTCTCCTCCGCAGGTAATTTCGTCGTTGGTCGAGGGTGCCCTCACCCTCGACCTTTATCTATGTGGCAGGGTAAGGGCTTGTCCTGAGGGCGTAGGCCGAAGGATACCCTGCC
>CBDUQU010000045.1:0-20586 GCA_965369445.1 uncultured bacterium
TCTTGTGACCAACCCCGCCCTTTTTTTATCCCTCTATGATTCGAGAAATAGCTTTACCCTGGATCCTTCGTCCAGAAAGGATCGCCCTCTCCCCCGCTCCTTTGTAAACCCTTCGGATAAGTCCGTAGGTCGGGTTGCGACTATAGGGAGCTACCCGACACCTCTGCTGTCGGTGATATAAAATAGCTTCGAGGTATCCTTCATTTAGGGTAGGCCTTTGCCGGCTGCCCTCTTTGGTAGACTTTCCGGATAAGATCTAAACTGACGATGAAGAGAAACATGAAAAGCAGAGTTATATAAGGCGGAAAGGTATACCCAAAATCAGTGCCCGCTTCGGAGGAGAAAAACCCTACGGAGAAGGCAATTCCGTTGGAAAGAAAGTGAACCAGGACGGCAACCCAGAGATTGCCGGTGAGATAAACCAGATATCCCAAAAAGAGACCCAGGAGAAAGACAGCGGCAAAATTCCACGGGTCCAGATGCATAAAGGCGAACAGAAATGCGGTCAGGATGAATCCCTTCATCCCTCCCAGTTTCTCCGAGAAGACCCGCTGCAAGAATCCCCGGAAGGCAAACTCCTCACAGAACCCAACCAGCATGCTGCCGCCAAAAATCCTGAACAGATACTCCGGCCACGTTTTGGCCACAAGAAGCTCCAGCAAAATGTCTTGCTGCCATTTGGGTCGGGGCACAAGCTGATTGACGTACCCGGTGACGTCCGAGATCACCACGAACAAAAACACCGAGGCGGCCGCTACCAGAATCCAGAAGTTGAGCCGGAGCCTTTTTGGGTAGAGGACCATATGGCGGAAGGAATATCCGCCCACGGAAAGAAAGGAGATTGGAACCAGAAGAATAACTGCTTCGCTTAAGAGTATGGCTGCGTGGAGCCCGAAGAGAGCCGAGCTGATGCCTCCCACAACGAGCATTGCCACCAGGATAAGCGCGAATATCCCCACCCCCTGCACGACGGTGAACCCTTGCGGCTGCCCTTCATCATTCATCTTGGAAAACGAGTTTGTCAAAGGAGTTCTGTCCGCGAGCGAAGGTCCTGCCTGACAGATGTCTTGGAAGTGCAGCGGAGCTCTTCCTCGTCCTGAGCCTCTCGAAGGAAGGCCTCCAGAGCCAGCGGTGGAAGGCTAAAGCCTTCCGCTACAGGGCATCAAGAGGCTGAGCTCCTGGATTGAGATTCATACTTCAGTTCTCACCTGAATATGCTCCTGATGGCGACTCCAACGCGATACGTGGCCGGAGCGTTTTTTCCGTTTATGGGAAAAGTCAGGATCAGATCAAGCTTCCCATGTTTTCGCGGAGTAGCTTCACCCAGGGATAGACGAAGACACATCTCGACAAGATCGGCCGCCTCCAATTCTACCGCGCCGTTTCGTTTGGTCGCTCCCCAGTAGGTAAATCGGAAAGCCCCGCTCAGCCCGACATTCTTGAAGTTTTGAACAAAGCCCGCCTCCGCCCTGAGCACATCTCCGAGTTTCTCTTCGATTGACTTCCCGTCTGCGTCGGTGAATTCTCTTTTGATCTGATAGGTAAGCCGCGTGTCGATCCTGACGAAGGCCTCCTCGGTCAGCAGGATATCCCCTTTAAGGTTGAAATTTAAGTCGATCTGCCCATCGCCGGTGCCGGCTTTGTCACTGCCGGCTTTGTCGTAGGGCTTACCAGTGGGCAGGGTAGGGCCGAATTCTGCGGCCAAAGCCCAATAGTATCGGTCCACGACGCGATATTTCAAGAACAACTCGACATCTCCAAAACTGCGGGCGCCGGTCTTCTCTCTTTCGCTTTGCCCGTATTCTCCAACGTCCACCCTCTGACCTACCACCGCAGGTACGTAAACGCCCAGGGTGAATCTATTGGAGAGTCCATATAGAAGTTTGGCGGTGATCATATTGCTGGTAGAATCTCGTCCGCCCTTGTAACCCTCCTCTTTTCCCGCCTTGAAGTAGCTTCCGTTGGACAGATAAAGGAATTCAAATGTGGGATACCAGAATCCCTGGGGCAATGTGGCGCTGGCCCACTCGATCATTCCCCATGACGGTTTCTCCAGCAGGTATTCCCATTCCGGAGACGTTTGGCCTTCTATGGCATAGGAGGGGACCATCCCCAGGTAAGCCCACACACATACAAAGACTAAAAAAAAGATCATTCTTCGCATATCACGACACCTCGGTATTCGGGGTTTCTTCAAGCCTTCAGCAGGTGGACACACGAGTTTGCCCGTCCAACTCAGATCATCATCTAATAATACGTCGGATTGGCAAAATGGTTATGACAATTCAGGTTCGATAGGTTCGCATGCCCGACGCAGCAGGGACGAACCTAACGAATTCAGAAAGGAGAGTCAAGGTAAAAAGCTCTGTTCTTAAGGCTTTGACCGGGCTCGCGGTTCCGGGGTCCCCTCTCCCAAGGGTCTGTGCCACCCTCGACCAAGAGGCTTGTGACAGCGCGAGAGGGCTCTGCCGCGACATTCAACTTCCCACCTTGAGGGAGGATTAGCAGCGGGTAAAAGTAGGAGATTTTGAACCGGTGAACGCGAACACGGAAAGATTCTTCTTGACTTTTTCCGCTTGTGGTGTATTATGTTAATGATCATACTAATATCGGATATCTGTGATTTGGCTACTATCTAACGCTGTAACAGAGGGTCGTCAATGACAGGAAAGCTGTTGATCTCCGCTATTGTGCTAATCATGGCCGCCCAGACATCAGGTTTGAGGGATTGTCTGCCGGCGTCTGCTGAGCCATTAACCGGAAAGTCTTCTATTGAGCAGGGGAATACGCCATCTGTAGCTGATAGAACGGGCAAGAGCGTTGCCGATTTCTTAACGCCGGAGCACCGCGTTGATCTGGAAAAGATTCGTAAATCGGGTTACCAGGGGCGGTTGAATTGGGAAGGATACCATATTCAACTTGACCCGGTTACCGGCGAACCAATGATACGCTCCCCACGGGTTACATCAAGCATGGATCACCCGGATGACATCTATTGGGACAACACTCTGTCACCATCAATTCCCGGAGTTGATGGATATGTCATGGCCATGACCACCTATAACGGTCTTCTTATTATCGGCGGGTCTTTCAACGTTGTCGGAGATGTTCGGGCCGATAATATTGCTTCCTGGGACGGCTCCTCCTGGTCGGCCCTGGGATCGGGAACGAATGATCGGGTTCAGGTCCTGACCGTCTATGATTCCAAATTGATCGTCGGAGGATGGTTCACCGCAGCGGGCGGAGCAACAGCCGGTTATATTGCGTCCTGGGACGGCTCTTCCTGGTCGACTCTGGGAGCGGGAATGAATAATACGGTTCGCGCTCTGACCGTTTATGACTCCAAATTAATCGCCGGAGGATGGTTTACCACCGCGGGCGGAGATACAGCTAATAATATTGCGTCCTGGGACGGCTCTTCCTGGTCGACTTTGGCATCGGGAATGTCGGGAGAACTTTATGCCGATGTCTATTCTCTAATCGTCTATGGCTCCAAATTGATAGCCGGGGGTATGTTTAACGCGGCGGGCGGAGTTCCAGCCAATAAAATCGCCTGCTGGGATGGCAGTGACTGGTCGGCCCTGGGATCGGGGATGAATTACAATGTTCGCACCTTGGCCGTCTATGACTCCAAGCTGATCGCCGGAGGTGATTTCTCCAACGCGGGCGGAGTCACAGCTTATTTTGTCGCATCCTGGGACGGCGATTCCTGGTCGGCCCTGGGATCGGGAATGAACGATTATATATATTGTTTGACTGTTTATGACTCCAAATTGATCGCCGGAGGGTGGTTCACTACTGCCGGAGGAACCATAGTCAATCACATCGCTTCCTGGAATGACTCCTCCTGGTCGGCGTTGGGGTCGGGAATGTGGGCCTTGGATTATGCGGACGTCTATGCCCTGACCGTCTATAATTCCAAATTGATCGCCGGAGGATGGTTTGGCACGGCGGGCGGAGTTCCAGCCAAGAAGATTGCTTCCTGGGACGGCGATTCCTGGTCGGCCCTGGCATCGGGAATCGATCTTTATGTCAATGCCCTGACCGTATATGACTCTAAATTGATAGCCGGAGGCTATTTCACTACGGCGGGTGACATAACGGTCAATTATGTTGCTTCCTGGGATGGCTCTTCCTGGTCGTCCCTGGGATCGGGAATGTCGGGAGGACCTTATGCCACCGTCCATTGTTTGGCCGTCTATGACTCCAAGTTGATCGTCGGAGGTATGTTTACCGCCGCGGGCGGAGTTACGGCCCACAATATCGCTTCCTGGGACGGATCTTCCTGGTCGCCCCTGGGATCGGGAATGAATTATTTCGTCACTGCTCTGGCCGTCCATGGCTCCAAATTGATAGCCGGAGGCAGGTTTAGCACTGCGGGCGGAGTTTCAGCCGATAGGATTGCCTCCTGGGACGGCGATTCCTGGTCCCCCTTGGGATCGGGAATGAACTATAACGTTTATGCCCTGACCTCCTATGACTCCCAACTGATCGCCGGAGGTCGATTCACAACCGCGGGCGGAGTTACAGCCAAGTTTATTGCTTCCTGGGATGGCTTTTCCTGGTCTACTCTGGGATCGGAGATGAATTCTGACGTTAATGCCCTGGCCGTCTATGACTCCAAACTGATTGCCGGAGGTTGCTTTACCACCGTGGGCGGAGTTTCAATCAACAGAATCGCTTCCTGGGACGGCTCTTCCTGGTCGCCTCTCGGATCGGGAATGGATTCTTACGTTCATGCCCTGACCATCTATGACTCTAAGTTGATCGCCGCAGGCTGGTTTGACACCACGGGCGGAGTTGAAGCCAGTGGAATGGCTTCCTGGGACGGATCCTGTTGGTCGGCTTTGGGGTCAGGCGTGAGATCTTACGACTATACACTGACCGTACATGAATCCAAATTGACCGTGGGAGGTTGGTTTGCAATTGCCGGCGACAAAGTCGCGGGATATGTCGCGCAATGGACCAAGCGTGATCTTAGATGCGGCGATGCCAACCGCGACTACATAGTCAATATTGGTGATATAGTCTACCTGGTCAGCTACTGTTACAAAGGCGGTCCGGCACCCATTCCGCAGACGTGTGCCGGAGATGCCAACAACGATGACATAGTCGACATCGGAGACATAGTCTATTTGGTCACCTACTGCTATAAGGGCGGCCCGGCGCCTGATCTTAGCTGCTGCAACCCGCCCTGGTAGGGAGTAGGCAGGTTAAGTTCGTAGGCGGGCTGCCAGCCTGCGCTCCCGCTGGATGTTACAATCCAGCGGCGCGGCGATCCCGTTACAGCAAACCTCCGGTTGAATGACGATGTTCGACCGGTGGTTCTGGTGCATCTGGTGCTTCTGGTGCATCTGGTGGTAATTTTAATTTTTTTCGCACTTTTCCTCCAGTTCGTTCTGCTGCAACGAATTGTGGATATTTATATCTGTATCCTGAGTAAGAAGTTGGTCGTCCCAGAGGATGGCGGAGCACCCGTTGGGTGTTTTCGCCTTTCTAAAGCTCATTTCGGAAAGGAGCCTGCCAATCCGGGAGTAAGTGAGCCGGCTTTCTTTGGATCTGTCCTGGTTGAAAGTATCGGTGATGGCTTTAACCGGAAGGATGCCATTTGTTACGAGGTATTTTAATCCTGCGATAGTATTGGTGATTTGAGATTCGAGGTCGAGGGGTTCGGTTGCGGGATAGAGTTTTGGTAATTCGTCATTTCTTATGGCTTCTATTTCCTCCCAAAAGGATTTTTCGGCTTCCGAGGTTTGGAATACTTTGTCCTTAAGCCGGATAGCTCTTAAGGCATCCTGGATTTTCGGCTTGTAGGACTTGCTCTGCAATCTTTTAATACTCTTGTCGATCAATAGCTCAATGAACTTCAAATACCTGGAGTCCTCCCTTCGACAAAGCTCAGGATCTACGCTTCGATTTGACTCAGAGTCGGCCCTTCGATTAGACTCAGAGTCTTGATCAATTGAATGGTTCATATGATTCTTCTTCTCCCTTAAGGCGGTGTTCTGTGCATGCAAATGACAATCGTCTCCCTATACACGGTGGAGGTATCCTTTTCACCACAGAAGTTGTAGAGAATATGATCTTTGTGGTAAGAGAGAGACACTTTGGGGCGGGGGTTCAACCCCCGCCCCAACATAGAGCGCTTATATTCCTCCCTTAGACGGATGATGTCATCCAGCCAGAGCGGGTAGCTTCAAGCCGCGGAAAGTTCAGCACACTGCATAAAGGGGCGCAGGGTCTATCCCGAAAACATCTTGACAAGAGGGAGGGTTTTTTGTAATTTTTAATTTGATTCAAGTATGGTGCATTCGGACCTGACGATCGGAACTTATTAAGCCCTGTTACGTTATGCGTGACAAACCAGACCTAGCTGGTAAACTATGTCGTTAGTCTGCATCATGAAAAACAAATCGATAAGCAAGATGGGCAATCACTGGCTCATCCAAGAGGAACAGCGCGTTTACGAATCCAGAGTCGAGGGCAAGCTTGCACGCAAGAGGAAGCGGTTCTACCTGATCGATGCTTTCGCTGGGGCTGGTGGTATGACTCTGGGTTTCTCCAAAAGGTTTGGTCATGCATTCGATTCAGTGTGGGCCAATGATTTCGACGACTCCTGTGTGAAAACCTACAACGCTAATTTCGGCGGACATTGTGTTCTCGGCGACATCTTAGATGTTCTGAATGATTCAGCGGTCAAAATCCCGGAAGCTGATGTGGTAATCGGCGGGCCACCGTGCCAGGGATTCAGCTTGTTGAACAAGAAGCGCGAAGGCGATCCGCGAAAACAGCTATGGCGACCTTTCTTTGAGATCGTGGAACGCTCCAAGGCGAAGGTATTTGTCATGGAGAACGTACCGCAGCTTCTGGGATCATTCGAGCATGGCGAGATTATGGGCACAGCCGAAGCGATGGGGTTCAAGGTGTGGGGCGAAGTGTTGTGTGCAGCGGACTACGGAGTGCCTCAAACGCGTCGACGGGCTATCATCATTGGTTGTAAGTTCTTTGACCCGGCACTTGTGTTTCCACCACGCAAGACGCACTTCGACCCCTCGAAGGGCAGCGTGCAGATTTCTCATATGCTATGCGACGGGAACGGCTATCTAGATAGCATTGTAAGGTGGCGTACGGTCCGAGATGGGATTGGGGACCTGCCGCCTCCTGTGGGCACTGAGGTTGGAGAAGAAGCCCCTCCGCTTGATTTGCACTTTGGTCGCTCCCCCACCCACATGAGTCGGGCTCGTTACAAAGCGATTCCCGAGGAGGGGATGAACCGCTTCGACCTTCAAAGGCGTGCGCCGGAACTAACGCCAGGTTGTTGGATCAGAAAGAAGAGCGGTGGGACGGATCTCTTCGGTCGTCTGTGGTGGGATCGGCCCGCCTTCACCATTCGCACTGAGTTCTTCAAGCCAGAGAAGGGTCGCTACCTCCATCCGAAGGAACATCGTCCCATTACGCACCGCGAAGCGGCGCGCTTGCAGTCCTTTCCGGACGACTTTGTTTTCAAAGGTTCGAAGATTGAGATTGCGCGGCAGATCGGGAATGCTGTGCCGCCAGGCCTGGCAGCTCGCGTGGCAGACGTAGTTTACATGCTCTTGACGATGAAATACCAATGAGATGGCCGATGTATATTCCAAGGAGAAGCGAAGCTGGATCATGAGTCGCGTCAAAGGGTGCGACACTAAGCCGGAGGTTCTGGTACGATCGTTCGTTCATCGGATGGGGTTTCGGTTTCGCATTCATCGTGGAGATTTGCCGGGAAACCCGGATATTGTACTGCCGCGACAGAGGAAAATTATTTTCGTACACGGATGCTTCTGGCATGGACACAAGCGTTGTTCGCGCTCGAAGCGGCCAACGACGAACAAGAGGTTTTGGAGCAAAAAACTCGACGGCAACATCGAGCGGGATAAACGGTTTCGGCGATCGTTGCAACGGAAAGGCTGGAAGGTGCTTGTCGTGTGGGAGTGCGAAACCAGGAAGTCGGATATTTTGTTGAGAAAGTTGGAAAAGTTCTTGTATGACGATTGACGGAAAAAAGCGGGATAAAACCGTAGCGGAAAACATTCGACGTAAAGTTGAAGTGCTGATAAGGAATTTCGAGGCAGAGCTTCGATCGGGCGAGCTACGGGCGAAAGTATTAGCTCTTGTTCCCATCTTTCAGGGATTGCGGGAATTGGGAAAGGCTCTGATTCCCGCCGAGTATAGATCGGCAGCCAGGGACCGGATTTTATACTACTTCCGCAAGTATCCAGCGACTATCATCAACGGTGACGAGTTGCTTGTGGTCTCTGGTATCCAAGAGTATGCGCGGCGCTTACGCGAGCTACGCGTGCAGTTTGGCTGGTCGATTGTCAGCGGAGTCACGATTAAAGAGATGCTTGAAGAGCAAGACCAAGAAGTACCCAATGAGCTTAAGGCCATGAAGCCCAACGAGTATGTGTTGCTCCATTCTCGGCAAGATCGAGACGCGGCGCACCGTTGGAATGTGGCGAACTCGATTCGCAAGCAACGCGGATCGGTTCGTGACAAGATTCTTGTGTTTCTCCGAGCGAACGTCGGATCCGGTGTAACCAATGAGGAGCTGCGTTACGTGGCAGGGGACAAGACGGAGTGGGCGAGACGGGTGCGCGAGCTGAGAACAGAGTTCGGTTGGCCAGTCGCAACGAGGACGACAGGGCGTCCGGACTTAGGTGTTGGGGTTTACGTCTTGCAGGCGGACCGTCAGAGTCCGCAACATGATAGAAATGTTCCCGATGACGTGGGTCGAGAAGTGTTGCGACGCGACAGATACCAATGCCAGGAGTGCGGCTGGTCGCATGATGAATGGAACCCTTCCGATCCTCGACATCTGGAGTTACATCATATAAAGCATCATGCTAGGGGTGGTAAGAACATTAAGGAGAACCTAAAGACACTTTGCACTGTCTGCCACGACAAGCTGCATAGAAAGAACAACTGCAGGTGACTACAGACAACGAGTCCCGTGCTCTTGAAAGACTCGTTCGTCCCGTGCTCAGGGCACTTGACCTACCAACTACTTTTAAGTTAGGATATACCCGGTTTGGCAAGCAGACCGGGCCACCCGCCTACCCTTAGTAGTTAGGCTTTCTCCACTCTGGAAGACAACGAATAATCCTGCCTTCGTGATGGATTTCCTCAGGCAGTCGCGATCCTTCTAGCATGTCGGGAGTTATCTCATTGCAGCGGATAAGATCACCTTGGTGGTCGAGCCATCTGCGGCTCTTCCTTCCTGGCGGAAACCACACATCTACATGGCGAGGTTTCGGCACGTCCGAGGCGATGGCTTTTGCCGCTGGCAGAAGATCCACATCAGCACCTATGAGGACTGCCCGGTCGAACGAATCGTCCCGGATCGTATCAATAATCATCTCGACCGCGATGTTGACATCGGTCTGCTTCTCCTGGCGAGCTTTGTCGCCATGTCTCTGGTGGAAACCGTGAATGCTCTTGAGATTCGGGATCGTGCCTACCGCTCGAAGCCACTCATTCTGCCTTGTCTCCTCGCCATGAATACCGAACCGACCAACAGGAGCAGTGAAGTACTTGATCCAGCCGAGGTCACAGCCCTTGGGGAGCAGATGTTGCTCCGCCAACTTCCTGAAGTCGCACCAAGCAAGATAGATGGGAAGGCTTCGGCTGTTCTTGATGGCGTAATAGAAGTTGTAACCATCAATGTATAGCCGTGCGGTCATTCTTCACGCCCCGCAGCACTTTTTGTATTTCTTCCCGCTGCCGCAGGGACAGGGGTCGTTGCGCCCGATCTTCTTGCCCGTTCTTCTCACCGGCTTGGGCTTGCCCGGAGCCACCTGCTCCGCCGGTTGGGTCTCGGCATATCCCATGCCCACCGTGGACTTGTGGACTGCCCTCATCTCTTTCTCCGGCTCTCTTCTTCTTGCTCTTTCTTTCTCCTCTATCTGTATTTTGAAGATGAGCCCTAAGGTCTCTTCGTCGATTGCCTGGATCATCTGGGTGAAGAGGGCAAATGCCTCCTTCTTGTATTCGATCAGCGGGTCCCTCTGCCCGTAAGCCCTTAGGCCGATGCCGGTCTTCACCTGATCTATGTCGTAAAGATGCTCCTTCCATTTATCATCTATGGTGCGGAGCATGGCATACCTCTCTAATTGACGCATCAGCTCCTCACCCAGCATCTTCTCCTTGTGGTCATATATCTGACGAGCCATCTTGTAAAGATTTTCCCTCAGATTCTCCTGCTTCAACTCGTTTAAATCCGCCTGGTCGAACTTGACGTCCACCAAAAAGGTTCTCAGGAGATCCTGCTTCAGCCCGGCTAAGTCCCACGCCTCGGGATAGGTCGCTGCATCGGTATGCGCGTCCACCTTGGAGTCCACTATGGTTTTGATCAGATCCAGAACGTCCTCTTTTAAATCCGCGCCTTCCAGCACGGCCAGCCTGCGGTCGTAGATAACCTCCCGCTGTTGGTTCATCACGTCGTCATATTCCAACAGATGCTTTCTGATGGAGAAGTTCTGTGCCTCCACCCTCTTCTGGGCTCTCTCTATGGCCTTGGTGACCATGGAGTGCTTGATTACGTCCCCCTCCTCCACACCGAACCTGTCCATGATGGAAGCAATTCGATCCGAGCCGAAGAGTCGCATAAGATCATCTTCTAAGGAGAGGAAGAATCTCGAGGAGCCGGGATCACCCTGCCTTCCGCTCCTACCTCGCAGCTGCCGGTCGATCCTTCGGGCTTCATGTCTTTCCGTACCGATGATGCGAAGCCCGCAGGGAACGTCCTCATTGCAATCCAACTCCTCTAAGTAGGGACAGGCGTCCTTCCTCTGCGGGGTTACCAGCCTGCACCGAGGAAACTTGACTACCCCCGAGCCGAGTTTGATGTCGGTTCCGCGCCCTGCCATGTTGGTGGCGATGGTGACCGTCCCCGCCAGGCCGGCGCGCGAAATGATCTCCGCCTCCTGCTGGTGGTATTTGGCGTTGAGGACCGAGTGTTTTATCGCTTTTCTCTTGAGCATTCGGGAGAGTGTCTCCGAAGCCTCCACCGACACGGTTCCCACCAGGACCGGTACGCCACCCTCGTTACAGTGGACGATCTCATCGATAATGGCATTGTATTTTTCCCGCCTGGTTCGGTAGACCATATCGTCGTAGTCGATCCTTCTCACCGGCTCGTTAGTGGGAATGGACACCACGTCCACCTTGTATATCTCCCATAATTCCGACGCCTCGGTGACCGCGGTCCCGGTCATTCCGGCCAGCTTAGCGTAAAGCCGGAAGAAGTTCTGCAGGGTGATGGTGGCAAAGGTTTGCGTCTCTCCCTCCACCTTAACCTTTTCCTTGGCCTCGATGGCCTGGTGCAAGCCATCGCTGTATCTTCTTCCCGGCATAAGCCTGCCGGTGAACTCATCCACGATCATCACCTTGCTATCCTGTACCACATACTCAACGTCCTTCTCAAACAGGGAAAAGGCTTTGAGAAGTTGGTTTATGGAATGGTTTTTCTCGCTGCGCTCCGCGTGGAGCTCATACAACTTCTCCTTCCTTTTCAGCTTCTCATCTGTGGAGAGTGACTCGTCCGAATCGATCTCGTGTATCCCCTCGGTGATGTCCGGCAGGATGAAAAGCGCCTGGTCCTCGGGCGAGAGAACCGATCTTCCCATCTCGTTTAGATTAATGCTGTTCTCCCTTTCATCTATGGAGAAATACAGAAGGTCGTCCACCTCGAACAATCTTTTGTCCCGCAAAAAGTCCAGCTCCACCTTCTGGATGAGCTTTTTGATCCCGGGCTCCTTGCCCAGTTTCATCAGCTTCTTGTTCTTGGGAGAACCCCGCTGGGCGGCCAGAAGTTTTACCCCCGCCTCATACTCTTTTTCTCCTTTCAGCAACTCCTCTCCCTCAGCCACCATCTTGTTTACCAGAGTGGTCTGCTTGCGGAAAAGCTGCTCCACCAACGGCCTCATCTCCGCATAACTCTGGGTGACATCGGAGCTGACCGGTCCGGAGATGATCAGAGGGGTACGGGCCTCGTCGATTAAAACTGAGTCCACCTCGTCCACTATGACGTAGTTGTAGCCGCGCTGAACCCGGTCTTCGACCCGAATGGCCATGTTATCTCTCAGATAGTCGAAGCCGAACTCGTTGTTGGTGCCATAGGTGATGTCATAATTATACTGAACCTTCCTTTGCTCATTCTCCATTTCATTTTGTATACAACCCACAGTGAGGCCTAAGAACTTATAGATCTCTCCCATCCACTCGCTGTCTCTTTGAGCCAGGTAATCATTCACCGTCACCAGATGACACCCCTTGCCGGTTAGAGCATTCAGATAAAGTGGCATGGTGGCCACCAGAGTTTTACCCTCGCCGGTTGCCATCTCCGTGACCTTCCCCCGATGCAGAATCACCCCTCCGATGAGCTGAACGTCATAGGGCACCATGTCCCACTCCAACGGGATGCCGCACACGTCCCATTTTTTGCCCAACAGCCTCTTGCAGGTCTGCTTGACCGCGGCGAAAGCTTCGGGAAGAATGTCGTCTAAGACCTCTCGCTCCACCTTCTTCATCTCATCCCGGATTTCCTTGGTCTGCTGCAGAAGCGATTCCTTTTGAGACCGTACGTCCGCTCTTTCCTCCTCAGAAAGTCCGTGCGTCTTAATCTCGGCGAATTCCTCTTTGAGCGCATCCAGTTGCCGATCCAGCTCGGCCGTTCTATCTTTGATTGTCTGCCTGAATTTTTCTGTCTTAGCTTTCAGCTCCTCATCCGAGAGGCTATCGTATTCCTCGAAGAAGTGATTGATCTCTTCCACGATGGGTCGAATTCTCTTTGCGTCTCTTTCGTGCTTGGAGCCGAATATCTTGGTAATTATGTTACCCGCCATTCACATCACTCCAATGATACGATTCTTTAGCCTTTTACCATTCTCTACGTTTCCGACCGAAACTTATGTGAAAGATATACAACTCGTTTTGGTATGGCAACTATAATCTGTTGCCTGGAGATCGAGGATGTAAAGTATTAATCTGTCGAAGGAGGGGAGAATGAGGGAACAATGCGCTCTTCCATGCGAGGACAACGGCTCAAGCGCTCCCTCCCTTCTGGAGGAAGAAACAGGTTTAATGGAAGTGGTTAGCTATTCCTGCGAGCGGACCGCTCGGGACCTTACGAGGCTCAACTGAAGCCTGTGCTGGAGCAGCTCGAGGATGATTTGGCGGAGGAGTCTCCGCTGGCAAATGTCGAAAAGACCCGGGTCGGGTTATCTGCACCACACTGAGGGCATTTCAACTCCCTGCCATCCTCCCCCATCTTTTGCAAAGCCTCGAATTTGTGATCGCACTTTCCACACTTGTATTCATAGATGGGCATACAGATACGCCTCCGCAAAAAACATCCGGGTATCCTACTTATAAACCAAAACAACCGGGAAAATGTTTGACCAGATTCTCAACTTGCCCATCTTCTGCGCGAACTTTGTTGAGTAGTTCCTCCGAAAGCGGCGCCCCATATCCTGAATATCGAATCATCGGCTGAGGCGCTTTCTCGATTGCTCTTGCCAGATGAAGAAACCTGATGCTTCTCAGCGTCACTTCTGACCGAAGAAGGCCTTCAGCTTAATCCTGCTTTTTTAATGCCGTCAGACTCGGGCACTCTGTCCTTCTGATTTGGATCTGATGCCTTGTTTTCCACTCTTTTAACCACAAAGTCTCCCACCGAACATCCCAGGTCCCGGGCAATGATCTTGCATTTCACCATCAGAAGAAAATAGAGCTTTTTCCCTCTGACCTCGCTTAGGGTCTCGTAATTTCCGTGCCCTTTGGCGATCACCAGATCAGCCCGGTCAAAGAGTCTTCTGAATCTCTGCGAACAGTCCTCCAAAATGGTTCCCGGGGCATCTGAGCCATTGGAGACGACCTTCGCCACCCGGTCTAAGCCGGCATAGTAGGCATCTTCTGAGGTAGCGTCGTTAATCACCGGAGAACCCCTAACCGCATAGTAGACGTCAAGGCGAGGCATCTGTTCGATCAGGATCTTGTCAAAGAAAGTCTCTCCCGCATTATCCCCCAGATACAGGATCATAGAAGCTTGCTCTAAGTCCTTCTTCAAGCTTTCGGTATGGTCTACGGCAGGTTTTTTGCCCGACACCTCCTCGATGGTCTTAATCAATTCGAAATGATGAGAAGGTCCGAAATCGATGATGTTTCCGGCTATGGCCAGCCTGATGGCACACGCGAATTTGTCGGGATGGCCGTTTACCTTGTCCTTTAGGGAAGGGTAAAGCCCCTTGGCCACCTGGTTGAATTCCCTCTTCAGCTTCAGAAAAGGATCCCGATTATCCAGCACGTGGCGAATCACCCGATGCGCCTCCCGACCCAGATAGGGCGGAGTCTGGTTATATGAGATGCCACCCAAAGTCTTTAAGACCTCATGCAGCAGAAGCTCTCTTTCTTTCTCATCCTGCGTCACCTGCCGGGCGATCCTGATGGTCTGTTCGATGATACAGGGTATACACTCCAGATAAGTTCTCATCTCGGCCCTCCATGGCTTGTAGTCCGGAGACGCTGCTCCATGAACTTGCCCACGGCGGTTGCTTTCACCTGCTGGTTCTGCACCACCTCCGCCTTCAGCACGTGCAGACCAGACCGTGATCGGTCAATCCAGGCTCGCACAGTTGCGGGCTCACCGATAACGACGGAATTCTGAAAACGGACATTCAGTTCCGCAGTGACTGCAACATGTCCGTGCGCGAACATACAGTTCGTCATGGCGCCGTCGATTATGCATGAGATCAAACCGCCATGAAGTACGTTTGCGTATCCTTCGAAAGCCTTATCGCAACTAAACGTTGCTTGCACGCTGCCGTCCTCCGAAAGCATAAATTCCAGTCCGAGTCCGCGTTTGCTCGAAAGGCTGCACACCATGCAGTTGGCATGCACTCGTGCTCGAATCTTGGCTAAGTCGGTTTTAGCAGAATCATTGGTCATATCTCTTATCTCCCATGGAAGGAGCCATTCGGATAAGCAGAGACCACGCGCTCCCGGTCGTCGGCGGGTGCCAGAGCGATCTTAGTTTGGGGCGTCACGGACGCACCTCCGCAACGATAAAAGCGCCAGTTAGCTTCTCCCCTGGCAAGGACCCGGTCCCATTATGCATGCCAAGTTCGGATGAAGTACTCATTCGAACGTGACCATGCTGAGCCAGTAGCTCGCGAAGCTCCCCTGGAGAGAACAAGCGGGCCGATGCATACGGTTCTTTGCCCTTGGCAACGCGGCGACGATTGAGAGGATCCAACTTGTTGAGCGTGCCTACGATGACTCTGCAGCCGGGTTTCAGACAGCGAGACATCTCCGCTAAAGCTCTGGATGGATGGGCAACGAACTCCAGGGTCGCCATGGCAGCAACGATTGCAAAAGTCCCGTCATTGAAGGGCAGTTCTTCGACGTCTGCGACAGCAAAGTGGCACTGGGGCCAGTTATGTGAACGGGCGTTCTCGACCATCTCAGTTGAGACGTCGATGCCGAATACGGCAAAGCCCAACGAGGCGAAAAAATGGCTCCAATGGCCGGTGCCGCATCCCACGTCCAGGAGCCGGTCTCCCAGCGCAGCCTGCGGGAGAAAACGTCGCACCAGGTTTTTCTGCTGCCGATCATGCGAACGCCCCTCAGGGGTGTCATACCAACGATCATACTCGTCGGCTGTGGGGCCAAAATCGAAAAGAGAATGTGCTTTGTCAATCATGCTAACGGGCAGACCTCATGGCTTTTGGTGCAGAAGAACAACATGCTCTCCGAAGTTTTCCATCTTTAGACACCCCAGTTCACGCGATCACGTAATGAGCTTCCGGCCCGTTTTCAGTTCTCAAGCTTTTTATCCTTTTGCTTTTCTCCAAAGCCTGAAGGTATTTAGCAATCTCATTGGGATGAACCCCCAGAGCTGTCGCCATTTCATCTCTTCTGGCCGGCCTTCTTTTCAAAAGCTCGATTATAGCTTGTTCCAAGTCTTTGTGATATGCCTTGCTGGTCATCCTGTCAAAATCCGCCACGATTGCCACCGGAAGCTCTGGATCGAATAAAGCCTTGATCTTAAGTAGCTCATGCTCATCCAGCGGCTCGGCAGACGGGTCGCCCGGAGGTCTGATCACGGTATTGAGTTGAATTCTATCTACGCTCAGTTCTCCGACGAATTGATTGATCCTCCTGATCTCCTCCTCGGAATCATTGATGTCTTTCACCAGCATGATCTCCAGATAGATTTTTCCCCTGTAATCCTTGCAGAATTCCCTTATCCCATCCAGAACCTTTTTTACATCCAATCCCTCAATGGGACGATTGACCTTCTGAAATATATCTTCGGAAACCGCGTCCACTGAAGGAACAACCAGGTCCGCCCGTGTCACATCTTCTCGGACTCTCCTGTCCCACAATAGGGATCCATTGGTCAACACCGCCACGGGAATTTGAGTGAAGCTTTTTACCCTTGTTATCATTTCACAGATATTCTGGTTCAAAGTGGGTTCACCTGAGCCCGAAAAGGTTATGTAATCGATGTCGCTGTTTTGATTTATCACTTCCTTTATCTCTCTCATCACGAGGTCAACTGAAACGAAGGATCCCCTCCGGATGGTGTGATCTGTGGTCTTCCCTAACTGGCAGTAGATACAATCATAGCTGCAGTTCTTATAGGGGACGACATCCACTCCCAAAGAGATCCCCAGCCTTCTGGAGGGAACCGGTCCATAGACAAATTCTTTCATGTTCGTCTCTTTCCAAGGCCTGAGGACAGCAAGAACACCATGCAAGCAAATGGTCTTTTGGTGGTTCTGTTCATTCTGAGATCTCTGAAAAAGTCAAATGAGATCGGGGCTTATGGTTCGGTCTCCCTCAGCATCTGAGCGGAGCGAAGGGCTGGAGTGTCCCGCCTTGCGAGAAAAGACAACCAACTTTTCCTTAGTTCACCTAAAGGTGAACACTCCAAATCCCCCTCTCGAAGCAGCTTTTCAGAAGACCTCCTTCGTTATCCTGGCATGGATTCTGTCCCAGATACTTTTAATCTCCTTCACCAGATTTGAATCCGAATGTTCTATGATGGTTTTTCCTTCTACCATCGCCTGAGTAAAAGCGTTATCGAAGGGGAGCTTCCCCGCCAACTCAATGTTTTCCTGACGGCAAAAGCCTTCAACTTCTTTTGTGTTCTCCGGATTCAGATCAGACTTATTGACCAGCACCATGGATTGTATTCTGAAGTGTTGAGTTAAAGTGAGCACTCGCTTCAAATCTGAGATGGCGGAAAAGGTGGGCTCGGTTACTATCACCACCAGATCCACTCCGGTGATGGAGGCGATGACCGGACAGCCGATGCCGGGTGGACCGTCAACTATAACTAGCTTTAAATCACTTCTCTGTGCTATCTCTCTGGCATTTTTTCTGACCACCGAGACCAGTTTTCCCGAGTTCTCCTGAGCGATTCCTAACCTGGCATGAACCATAGGACCATATTTCGTCTCTGAGATATACCACTCCCCGGAGACGTTCTCCTCCATCTGAATGGCTTCAACCGGACAGACCAGAGCGCAAATCTGACAACCTTCACAGGCGATAGAATCAATAATCACCACACCTTGATCCCCTGACCCTTGACCCTTTGATCCTCGACCCTCCTTCTTACTGATGGCATCAAATCTACATACCTCTATACATTTGTCACAGCCGGTGCATCTCTCCTCATCCAGTATTGCTCCCATTCCCCCCTTGAACTGGTGGGTCTCTTTTATATGGGGATGGAGCAGAAGATGAAGGTCGGAAGCGTCCACATCAGAGTCTGCCATCACCTTACTCTTGGCCAAAGCCGCAAATGCGGCGGTGATCACCGTCTTGCCCGTTCCGCCTTTGCCACTGATTACGGTTATCTGTTTCATCTATCCACACTTATTTGGTTTTCAATTGATTCCCACAACTTGCGAAAGATTTCCCGGAAGCGTTCGCCACTGGCCCAGAGGGGAATGCCACGCGAGTAAAGAACTGCAATCTCTCTGTCAAAAGGTATCTGGGCCAGTACCGGCACACCCTCTTTGTCACAATAATCTTTCACCCTGTCATCCCCTATGCCTGCGCGGTTGATGAGCACGCCATGTTTGATCTTAAGTTTTTTCAAAAGCTCAACCGCCAGTTTTAGATCATGCAGACCGAAAGGAGTCGGCTCGGTCACCAGAAGACAAAAATCGCTCCCATTAATTGCTTCAATCACCGGACAGGAGGTTCCGGGAGGAACGTCAATGATGGTGACCCCATCCGGACTTATGGTTTTCTTCACCGCCCGGATTACAGGAGGTGCCATGGGTTCACCGATGTTAAGCCGACCCTGAACGAATTTCACCGAACCTGCCCTTCCCTCCTCCAACACCCCGATTTCTCTCTTTTTTTCACTTATGGCATTCTCCGGACAGAGCAGGCTGCATCCACCGCAGCCGTGGCAAAGCTCCGGAAAAATCAGTACCTCTTTCTCTAAGGCCACGATCGCATTGTAGGCACACACCTCAGCACATTTTCCGCAGAAAGTGCATTTCTTTTGGTCGACATCGGGGATAAGCAAGCTCACCGGTTGGCTTTTCTCTATCTCAGGTTTTAGAAAAATATGGGCGTTCGGCTCCTCCACATCGCAGTCCAGAAACTGTATCTGACGCGATTTCTCACCGGATAAGAAAAGGGCAAGATTCGTGGCAACGGTTGTCTTGCCGGTTCCCCCTTTTCCGCTGGCAATGGCGATGATCATCAGTAGGCGTTTCTCCAAAATATGCTTTTATTTATCCGGGTACTTAATGGCAATGGCTCCTTGAGGGCATTGTTCTACACAAGCCAAGCAGGCCGTGCATTTACTCGCGTCAATTTCGGCAGTCTGATCAATGGAAATTGCTCCTGCCGGACAGATCTCAAAGCAGAACCCACAGCCTGTGCATTCTTCCTCGTCCACGATGGCAACAACCTTAGCCCTTTGCGGACCAACTATCCTTTGACCTTCGATCCTCTGCCTGATTATCTCCAGCCGCTGGGAAACAATCCGGGCACGCTGTCTCAAGGAATCCAGCTCGCCCTCCACATGTAGCCCTGAGAAGTCAGCAGGTGATCCATTGGACTCTCTGGTTCTCAACTGGTTTATGAATCTACCTCTTTTCGCCCGGCCAGCGCCGCGCCGATTGCTCTGTCTCATCTTCATTCTCTTTTCTGCTTGATTGATCATCTATCCCTTCTGCACACCCCTTCATCAGAACAGGGAGGGGTGGAACATCGCTCTTCACGTCCGCAGCATGTGGTTCCCTTTGGAGAGGAATTTCCCATAACGATAGAGCCGGGAGAGGAGATCAATCTTTGCATTTCTGTTGAACCGCAGTTGGGACAGACGGGTGGTTCTTTTTGTGTAAAGCTTTTCTGCAAAACCTCCACCACTTTCCCGCAGTTTTCACATCGGTACTCATATATGGGCACAAATCTTTCTCCTAGTAAGCCGCTCTGTGTAGGGGCGATTCATGAATCGCCCCTACACTACTACTCTTGTTCTGAGGTTTTATTCTCTCGCCATCTTGCTCCCGCACTTGGGGCAGGTTATCTCATAACATGGTGCCCCTGTTGAATGGGGAACTTTGGCTCCGCAGGAAGGACACACGCAATCCCCGCTAGGTCCTGCTCCAGGTCGGTTGCCACCCATGCGACCTCGGCCCGCTCCACCACTCATTCCTCCACCTCCCCCTCCTCCACGTCCCATTCCCCCACCTCTTCCGGTTCCGGGTCCTTGACCCGAAGGTCCTGTTCCGTCACCTCTTGGCATTTTTCATCTCTCCTTTCATAGGATTTTGTGGTCAATCAGATTCGTCATGAAGGTGCTCCGGATGATCGCATTCGCTCTTCTCAACTCCATAACCTCTGCCCGCACCTGGCTTGCACAGGGTTTCTCCTCCTTCAAGCGTTCCGGAGATCAGCTTTTCTATCACCTCGTCCACCCCCCCGGTCACCCCCACCAAAATCTGGATATTCTTCTCAGCAAAGAGAGCCTCGGCTCTTCTTCCCATCCCGCCGGCGATGATACAGCTTACCCCTTTCTCGGAAAGATACTGAGGCAGAAATGCAGGCTGGTGTCCGGGGTTTTCTACCTCTTGTTTATTTAAAACCTTTTCTCCTTCAATCTCCACAATTGTAAAGCTGGGACAACGTCCGAAATGAGCGGATACATATTCACCATCTGTCGAAATTGCCACCTTCATGCCTTTTTGCTCCTTATTTAGTTTTTCCCGCCCTGCCTCAACCCGAAATGACCAGGAACGGAAGAGTTGGAAAGTTCTTCCAGTTCACCGCTCTTGTATTTTGCTAAAGTCTCCTTAACTGTTCCGGAGGCACCCTGATATATCCTTATGTTAGCGGCTTTCAGCGTCTGGAAGGCATTGGGTCCTACATTTCCAGTTATCACTGCCACTGCACCTTTGTCAGAAATAGTCTGTGCCGCCTGGGGACCGGCGCCTCCCATGGCATCTACGGCTGGATTTAAGACAGCTTCAAACTCTTCCGTCTGCGGATCAATAATGACAAAATAGGCACATCTGCCAA
>CBDUQU010000046.1:0-20529 GCA_965369445.1 uncultured bacterium
CCTGGGTCTCCTCGCCGTCCCTCCCCGGCATCTGCATGTCCAGAAGGACCAGATCGAAGAGCTTCTCCCTGTGAGCCGCCCTCTTTAAGGCCCGGATGGCCTCCTTTCCGCTTTCCACGGCTTCAGGTGAGCAGCCAAACGACTCGGTCATCTTGACTACAATGGTTCGGTTGGTCTGGTTGTCATCTACCACCAGTATTCGCATTCCACGTATATCCGGGGCGACTGGAGGCAGTTCCTCGTGTGAATCCTCCTGTTTTTGGAGAGCGACGGTGAACCAGAAGCGACTTCCTTTGCCCGGTTCGCTCTCTACCCCGATTCTGCCGCCCATCATTTCGACCAATCGCCTGGAGATGGACAAGCCCAGGCCGGTACCTCCGTGCTTCCGGGTGGTGGACCCGTCTGCCTGGGTAAAGCTCTCGAATATCCATGCTTGCTGATCTGCGGGAATGCCTACTCCGGTGTCGACCACCGAAACCACAAGTTCAGCGGAATCTTCGGTTTCTTCCTCAAGTTCAACCCGGATTACCACCTCGCCCTCCTCGGTGAACTTGATCGCATTTCCTGCCAGATTCATTAATATCTGTCGAATTCGTCCGGGGTCACCCCTCAACAGACAGGGAACCTGACTGTGGATAATGCAGGCCAGCTCCAGTCCCTTGGCGGAGGCCTTGGTGGCCAGGGTATCGGCCACGCCCTCCACGGTGACGCGCAGATCAAAATCAATGGTCTCCAGTTCAACCCGGTCCGCCTCTATCTTCGACAGATCCAGAATGTCGTTTAGAAGCTCAAGGAGCCCGCGGGCGCTCTCCTTCACCGTGCCCAGGTAGTCACGCTGTTCCTCGGTTAAGTCCGTGTCCAGGGTTATGTCGGTCATTCCGATGATGGCGTTCATGGGGGTGCGAATCTCGTGGCTCATGTTTGCCAGAAACTCGCTTTTGAGCCGGTTGGCGTCCTCGGCTTCCTCCTTGGCTTTCTTTAGGTGCTCCTCGGCTTGCTTGCGCTCGGTGATGTCCATGAGCGCCGCCTGTGCGGCGGGCTTTCCCCGGTAATCGATACGACTGGCGAACATCTCCAACCAGCGTACCGTTCCGTCCTTGCGGACTATGCGGAACTCGTACCTGGGCAACACCGGCTTTCCAGACAACCGGTCCTGGAAGCGTCCCCAGACTAGATCCCGATCTTCAGCATGAATCAGTGGTTCTACTTTGTCGGGAGAAAGAGACAGCAGTTCCTCAACAGTATAGCCTGTCATGTCAGCCAGAGCGGTATTGGCGAAGACGATACGGAAATCCTGAACCACCGCCAATCCTTGTAGTGATTGCTCCACCATGGTCCTGTGTTTCTTCTCGCTCTCCCGCAGCGCCTTCTCCATGCTCTTCCGCTCGGTGATATCGCGCACGATACCCTGGACCACTTTCTCCCCCCCTACCTCAAACAGGCTTGAGGAGATCTCGGCAGGGAAAACCCCGCCATCCTTTTTCTTAAAATCTATCTCGAGGTTGACGACACCGTCTGCGGAGATTGTCTCGAAAGCCCGTTTCGATTTCTCCAGTGCCTCCTCCGGATGAAGGTCAAGTATCGTGAGTGACAAGATTTGCTCTTTGGTATATCCAAAGAGATTCAGAACCTTTTGGTTGACGTCGATGATCTTGCCGTCCAGGTCATGTATGAAGATTGCATCGTATGAGTGCTGGAAGAGGTTGCTGTGTTTTTCCTCACTCTCCCGCAGTTCTTCCTCCGCCAGCTTGCGCTCGGTGATGTCTCTACCTGTAGCTTGAAACCCAACGTAGTTGCCGTCATCATCAAAAAGTGGGGCGCCGTTCCATTCCACTGTTTTCCACCCCTCTGGTGTTTTCTGGCTGTTGATAAGACTTTTGACCGTCTCCTTGTTTTCTACCTTTTTAAGAGTAGCCTTTGTCTTTTCCTGATCAGCAGGGTGCAGATAATCAGTAAAAGCTTTTCCTATCAATTCCTTCCTTGGCTTACCCCAAAATTGGCAAGCACCATCATTCAGGAATGTCCACTTGTCTTCTCTGTCGACTTTTACAGTAATATCGCCAGTGAGGTTGGTTATGGTGAGATAATCGTCTCTTGCTCTTTTTATCTTCTCCTCGGCCCGCTGGCGCTCGGTGATGTCGCGGAGCAAAAGCACTGCGTCACCATGACCGCTCAGATTGCCGGTAATGATTTCAAGAGGCATCGTTTTGCCGTTTTTCTTTTTCCCTTCAGACAATCCAATGTGAAAACCGTTCCCTTCGAGTGCATCACATGTCTCGTGGCAGTTTTGCGGATTGGGTCTCCTTTCGAAATACAGAAAGTC
Source organism: uncultured bacterium (assembly GCA_965369445.1). GTDB lineage: Bacteria > Zixibacteria > MSB-5A5 > MSB-5A5 > SM1-73 > SM23-73-3. The sequence goes on from CBDUQU010000046.1 coordinate 2,324, forward strand.
GGCTTTGTGGCCGATGACTTCATTCACTTCGTAACCAAACATTCTTCTCAAAGAGTCATTGCACTCAATGATGGTTCTGTCCGAATCGACCACCAGTAGCACATCCGGGCTGATGCTCGAGATAATGTTCTCTAATTCGGCCTGTCTTTTGGCAGCTTTTCTCCAACGAACGTAGGTTAGCCAAAGCAGGCCGGTCAACGAGAGAAAAGAAACATTAATGAGAAATTCGGTGAGCGGTAAATTGGAATAAGCATGGAAAAAACCGTAAAGCTTGTTAAGGCTGTCAATGGATATGCTGAATATTGACAAGATGGCGGCAACAATCAAGATGATGCATAAATCCAACAGCTCTCTGTGTTTCGTCTTTGCTAACTTCATTTAGAAGCCCCCTTTTTTTCTTACGGCATATCGTCCCCTGTTGGTCAGGAAGCAGTTTATTCGGCTCGTAGGATAGTAATAATTCTTCATGAGTCGATGCCGGTGAGGTAATTGACTTACCGTGCTGCTTCTCGACCCGCTTGCATCGGACTTCTGGCGCTTTCGATCCAAATAGTCCGTTGGCGCGTTATTACCGGATCATTCGCCACTTTGTCCGTTGTCTGGTTGGCATCTCCAAACAGAGACATGTCCCTTCCAAAGCGGCGACTGCGCGAGCCCCACTTCTTTCTCACAAGATTAAAATCGGCTTCAAATGCCGGCGCTTTAGGCGCGAGCCAGGGTTTCTACTTACGTTGTCTGGTAAGGCAAGGTTGAGGAGGTCGGCCCGCCTGTCGCTTAAGAGGAATATGTAAGGGAGTTCATATCTTCAAGAGAGGAACACGGTCAGCACCGGCTATAGAGGGAAGGGGCCGGGTTTCTCTCACTCATCCTCATCTGAGGTGTCCTTGCCCAGTCATCTCCGTCTGTCGTTATGAGTATTCTTCCCCTTTACCGGAGCTGCGTCCCGTTATGAAGGTCTTGCCGCGACCTCTTTGGCTGATGATGCGTTCAGGTATTCCTGCAACTTCTTCAGCTCCGTTCTGAGTTCAGCGATTGTCTTTTCGGCACCTGACAGATCCCCGTTGCGCCCCGACGTCTCCAGCTCAAGAGCAAGGTCGGCAATAAATCTGGCACTCAGGTTGCCCGCAGCACCTTTGAGCCGGTGGGCTTCGCTTTGCAATGTCTTTGCATCGCCTCTCCTTACCGCTTCGTCTAATGTCCCTAATTGCTCCGGAGCAACCTCCAGGAACTCTTGAAGCAGTTGCCTGAGGAACTCCCTGTCGTTGTCGAATCTTGAAAGAGCGGTTTCCAGATCAATGGGAAGGCCTTTGGATCGATCACCTTTTGGGGACCTACCCTGCCGCGGTAGTGCTGTCCTTCGACGATAAGGTTTGGCCCACTTTTCTATGGTATCGATCATCACCTGAGGCTCTATTGGTTTGGAGATGTAATCGTCCATGCCTGCCTGAAGGCATCTTTCTTTATCTCCCTTCATGGCGTGGGCGGTCATGGCAATGATGGGTATATGGCTTTTCTCGCCTTCCTTTTCCCGAATGGCCCTGGTTGCCTTTAAGCCATCCATCTCAGGCATCTGCACGTCCATCAGGACAAGATCGTAGGAGGCGCGGCCAAGTGCATCCAGTACCATTTGCCCATTCTCGACTGCATCGACGGAATAACCGGCTTTCTTAAGAAGAGCAATGGCCAATTTCTGGTTCATGGGATTGTCCTCGGCTAAGAGCACCCGGATTTTCCGACGTCTCTCCTCTGCTATGGTATGACGGGTAACTATAGGAATAGATCTTTCTTTTGCTTCAGCTTTCTGTCGGCTCAAGACGGTGATAATGGTATCAAATAATTGCGACTGTTTGATTGGCTTCAAAAGGTATCCTGCACAGCCCAGAGCCTGCAGCCGGGCGGTATCTCCACGCACACCCACAGAGGTGAGCATGACCACCACTACATCTTTGATCTCCGAATCGTCTTTGATGACACGCAAAGTTTCCTCCCCATCCATCTCCGGCATCTGCATATCCAGCAAGACCAAGTCGAAAGGTTTCTCTTTATGAGCCGTCCTCTTTAATATTTTGATTGCCTCGTCTCCGCTTTCTACTGCTTCAGCAGAGCAACCAAACGACTCCAACATCTTGACTAAAATGGTGCGGTTGGTTTTATTGTCGTCTGTCACCAGAATTCTCTTGCCCCGTATATCAGCAGGGACTAATGGGGGAGAGATACGCTTGAATTCTTTCTGTTTTTCTAAAGTGGCGGTGAACCAGAAGCGACTCCCCTTGCCCGGTTGACTCTCCACATCGATTTTACCACTCATCAATTCCACCAATCGCCTGGAGATGGACAAACCCAATCCAGTGCCCCCATATTTGCGGGTGGTGGAGCCGTCTGCCTGGGTGAAGCTTTCAAAGATTTTCGTTTGTTTGTCTTTGGGAACTCCGATTCCGGTATCTGTAATCGAAAAGAGAAGTGTTGCCCCAGCTTCGGTTTCTTTCTCAAGCTCTACCCCGATTACTACTTCTCCCTTTTCGGTGAACTTTATGGCATTTCCTCCCAGATTCATCAAGACCTGTCGCAATCTTCCAGGATCGCCTCGCAGAAACGTAGGCACCTCCGGGTGAATCAAACAGGCCAACTCCAATCCTTTGGTGGAGGCTCGAGGAGCTAAAGTATCAGTCACGCCCTCGACCATAGCGCGCAAATCAAAGTCGATGCTGTCAAGTTCAATCCGACCTGCCTCTATCTTTGAAAGATCTAAGATATCATCTATGAGGCTCAAAAGTGCATAGCCACTTTCCTTGACCATACTCAGGTATTCGCGTTGTTCGTCGGTCAAGTCAGTATCTAAAGCAATGCCGGTCATGCCGATGATGGCGTTCATGGGTGTGCGGATCTCGTGGCTCATGTTCGCTAAAAATTCGCTTTTGAACCGGTTGGCCTCTTCGGCTGCTTGCTTAGCTTTCTTGAGATTCTCCTCCGTCCGCTTGAGCTCGGTGATGTCTTGATTCGCGCCGAAAGTTTTGATTGTACGACCCTGATTATCTTTCACGATGAAGAAACGTACGGAAATGTACCCGATCTCACCGCTGGCATAGATAATACGGTGTTCTAATTGCCGGCTGAAATGTGGATCTGTGGTTTCAAGGGCTTTTTTCATCTCAATAGAAACTGTCGGCATATCGTCGGGATGCAAGAAAAGTTGAGCGTAACGAGCAGGCGACATCTTATAGCCGCCGGCTTGCTCAGCCGACGTACGGAAAATGGCATAGAAGTGATCGTTGAAAGTAAACAGGTCATCAGCTACGTCATACTCCCAATACCCCAGTTTAGCGATCTTCATAGCGTTGGACAGTTGGGCTTCGCTGGTACGGAGTATCTCCTCCGCCTGCTTGCGCTCGGTTATGTCGTACACCCTCGCCTGAAGCACCTTCTTGCCGCCTAGTACCATCGCATTAAGTAGCACCTCGGCGGGGAAATCCGTACCGTCTAAACGGCGGTGTAAATGTTCAAACCGCTTGTTGCCTTCTTGCAAAGCAACTGCTATGTTGTTCCTGGCATAACTCATTGAATCGGTGCCGTCCGGCTGAGTCGGAGGCGAGAAATCAGCCGGATGCCTGCTGCAGAATTCCTCCCGGCTGGCACAACCGAAAAGCCGCAGCGTCGCGTCATTGCAATCGAAAAAACCTTTCTCGTCGAGAAGCATTATCGCGTCACTCGATGTGTCATACAGAGTTCGGACCTTCTCTTCACTTTCCCGCAGTTCCTGCTCCGCCTTCTTGCGCTCGGTGATATCGCGGGCAAAACCCAATGCAGCATAAATATTACCATCTTTGTCTTTTAGGGGTGTTTTATAAGTATCGAAAACATGTAATACTCCGTCCGCAGAAGTTGCAGGATCAGACGGATTATGGATTGCTTCTCCATTCAATGCTTTTTTGTCATCATTTCTAAATCCTACTATTTGTTTGTCGGGATTCCCAAAAATTAGGTCTTTGGGAAATCCGATTTCAATATCATCTTTACCCATAAGGTCTTCCGGTGATTTTCCCATGGCTGATGCATACGATTCGTTCACGAGGATATAGCGAAAGTCCCTATCCTTCGCGAATATCCAATCCGGAGTTGAATTTATTACTGTTTTCAAAAGGTCTCTATTGATAGTGGTTTCTGTAAGTAACTTCTTTATCTTTTCCTCCGCCTTTTTGCGCTCGGTGATGTCTGTAGTAATCAGCATCACAGCATCAATCTGCCCTTCGCTCCTGATAGGTCCTACCTGCGTAGCATACCATGAAGCACTACCTTCAGACTCCACTCCTTTAATTTCGTAGTGACTTGGCTCGCCCGTCTTAAATACCTGTTTAATGGTATCTTTTGTGATGCCATGATACTCCTGGTCGACATATTCTAAATGATTCTTTCCAATAACATCCTCGACAGCGAGTCCCGGTACGGTTTGATTGATAAACTGAATTATACCTTCCCGGTCCACAATCATTATGATATTAGGCGCATTCTCCACAAGTGAACGAAACTTCTCCTCAGATTCCCGCAGCGCCTCCTCCGCCCGTCTGCGCTCGGTGATTTCTGTCTTTAAATTTTCGTTTATTTCAGCCAGCTTGGTGCTATGTTCCTCAAGTTGTCGGGTCCTTTCTTTTACCTTTTTCTCAAGACCCCTGCTGTATTCTTCCAGCTCTTCTTTCGATTGTTTCAGATTGGCGGTCATGCTATCGAACGCTCTGGAGAGTTGTCCGATCTCATCTCTTGCTTTGGTGCCGACTTTATAATTGAGGTTCCCTTTTTCTATCTCTTCCGTACCATGATGCAGTTTCACAATCGGTTTTGTTATTGTTCTGGATATCAGGATGGCAAGTATTCCCCCCAGAGCCGAAAGAAGGGCAAGAATGGACAGCATGGTATGAGTTATCTTGGCAATTGGTGCGAATGCTTCCTTTTCACTTATTTCTGCCAGCAGACCCCAGTTCATCTCCGGTATGTGGTCATGAGTCCCGAGAACATCTTCACCCAGATAGTTCTTGCATAAAACTGCCTCGTGTTCCACAGCGCCAAAGCGTTCTACATCTTTGAAGCAATTCTTTACATTTTCCGTATCAACTTTTTGTTTCAGGAAGGTATCCTTTGCAAACCTGGATGGCGTTATCATGTAACCGTCTTTGTTTACCAGATATATCTCTCCGGTCTCCCCTAAACCGGTTCTATCCGTTGTTATCCGGTTTAATTCCTTCATTGAAACTCTTGCAACCACCACTCCCAGAAAAACAACATTTGTTTCGTCAAAAACCGGCGCTGAAAAAGCAAGAGTATTTATTTTTCTATCCTGAGAAACATAGGCATCTTTAATAAAAGCCCTCTGTTTCTCGCTCGAAAAATAACGGTCATTACTTTTGTCTTTTCCAATATCACCTTCTTCACTTGAAGCAACGATTATTCCATTTTTATCTAAAACAAAGAGACCATGTGTATATTCTCTGACTTTTGCCGTACGTTCTAATCTTCGTATGACATCATTAAACTTTTGGATATAATCTCGATCAATTTTGTTTGCTGATAGAAGTCGCTCAACAACGATGCTTTTTGATAATTGTCTAATTGCTTCTTTTTCTGATTCCAAAAACGTTTCAATATGGTGCGTTTTTGATTGTGCGGTAGTTTCCAGGTGATCGTAAACCTGTTTCTTGACAATATCTTTTGAAACTGTTTGACTGACTATGATGGTAACCGCACCAACGACCAAAACAAGCGAGAATGCGATGAGAAGAATTTTTGTTTGGATTTTCATTTTGCTATCCTTTTTTCAAACCTCAATGTTTCTTCCCGTGCCCGCCAGGTTCGTATGAATGCATATGCTTCCCCTGACCTGGCGGGAGGTTAAAGCCACCCCCGGCCATTATCGTTTGTCGTTGGCGAGGCTCGTATCGAAGCTCGGGTTTCGAAACTCGATGCTCGAGGTTTTCCAGCTTCTTTTATCGAGCTTCAAGCCTCGAAACCGGCACGGACGTGCCCTTCTGGGCTTCGCCACCGTTAAACGAGCGTGGAGGAACTATTGTTCTTGTGTCGATCTTCTGACGGAAAGCTTACAGTTCCCCGGGAACGTTAAGTTCCTTTCATTGGACAATGTTTGTGGGGACGCTTTGAGTTTTCTTATGAACTGCCTGTGGGGACGTTTAATTCTTTTTGGAGAATTTCTGTGGGGACGTTATGTTCTCTAAATCGGCTTTGGATTCTGGAACTTTAGATACACGTTCATAGGTTGGGTCTGGGATAACATCCACAGGGAGCCAAAAGAATTGTTATTGTCTGCCTACTGCGCGCTGAATACTGCCTACTGACTTTTGTGTGCCCGCCAACTTCCATGACCTGGCGAGAGGTTCACCTTTCCCTATCGAGTCGGGGGACACGACAGGCATGAAGCTTTGCTGAAAAATTCGGTCATTTACTTTTGGCTTTCCTCACCATCTGTGCAGACAAAAGAATGGCGTTTACCATCCCTTTGGGATCAGCTATGCCTTTTCCGGCAATGTCTAAGGCGGTCCCGAAATCGGGTGAGGTGCGAATTATGGGCAGACCCATGGTCACGTTGACGGCTTCCCCTAATCCTCGCATTTTCAAAGGAATCAGCCCCTGATCGTGATACATGGCCAGGATGCAATCGAAATCCCCCGACACCGCAGGGGAGAAGATGGTATCGGACGAGAATGGTCCAAGAGCTTTTATTCCCTTCCTGCGTGCGGCTTTGATTGCAGGAATGATGATTTTCTTCTCCTCGCTTCCCAGGATTCCTTCCTCTCCGCAATGAGGATTCAACGCGCATACGCCGATTTTTGGTTTCCGAACAGCAAAAAACTTTTGCAGGGCCGTTTGAGTCACGGTCAATTTATCCAATATCATCTTTTTGGAGATGTTCCGGGCCACGTCAGCCAGAGGCAGATGAGTGGTAAGTAGGACCACCCTGTAGCGCTTGGAGATGAACATCATGGCATAGCTGGAGGTGGCGGTCAGATAGGCCAAAAGCTCGGTATGTCCGGGAAAATCATATCCAGCCAAGTGAAGTCCTTTTTTAGACAGGGGTGCGGTTACCATGGCATCTATCTGGTCGGAGAGGGCCAGTTGAAGGGCGCAAAAGACCGAGTCCGCCGCCATTCGTCCTGACAGCTTAGTAATTCTGCCGGTTTTTATCCTGCCCTGATTGAAACCGGAGCAGTCCAGCACATTTATGCCGTCTCTCGAGGTTCTTGCATCTTCAGGCCACACGATTCTTCTCACCGTTGCCTTCTTCAGAAACTTCCTGGCAGCGGAGAATATGATCCGATAAGAGCCGAGTACGACCGGATGGCACGATCGTGCAACTCTCCGGTTTGTTGCCGCCTTGACCACCACCTCGGGCCCGATGCCGGCTGGATCCCCCATGGTGATCCCGATAACCGGTTTTGAGGACATGTCAGATTTCGATCCTTAGCGAAAGTTCTCAATCCAATGATTTTCGATGCAACTTAATAAAAAACCGGCGGAAGGCAAGGGGAATTTAGGTGTTTGTGGAAGCGGGTGCTCGAGGTTGAAAAGTCACCTGAGGGTTCAGATCTCATCCTGTCGACTCACTCTCGTTTGTCGCCACCGAGAGAAGTGACAGCGGCGCTTTTTTCAACCGACTCCTTCTCTGTAGCCCCGGCTCTCTGGCTGACGACCTGGGCTATTGCCCTCGTTAGCTCGTCCCTTTTTGTTGGCTTCGAGAGCACCAGGTCGACAGCCGGCCGTTCAGTTTCCTTGCCCAAAGCGCTGTTAACCCAGCCGGTTAATATAATAACCGGCAGTTTCGAGTTTATTCTCTTGGCCGCCGAGGCGACGTCCCACCCGGTCACACCGCGCATGCCCAGATCGGTTATGACCACGTCGAACGTATGTTTCTCCAAAAGTGAGATAGCCTTGCTACCGTCGTCTGCGACTCTGACTAAGTGCCCTTCGTCCGAGAGGAGTTCGTTTAGAACGCTCCCCACCTCTTCTTCGTCGTCGACTACAAGGATGCTCAGTCTCTCTGGGCAGGCAGGAACCGCCGTCTGGGGGATGTCTTTTCTTATTGTCTTGGAGAGAGGCAGCTTGATGGTAAAAGTCGTCCCTTCTCCGGCCCGGCTTTGGACTCCGATCTCGCCGTGGTGGTTGAGAACTATGCGGCGGGCCACGCTCAAGCCCAGACCGGTTCCCCGGTGGGATTTGGTAGTGAAGAATGGTTCAAACACCTTCGTCTTCACCTCTTCGGTTATTCCCGCCCCGTTATCCGTAACCGAAATAAGGACGAATTCCCCCTCTCTTCTCGTCTCCAACCCGATTTGCCCTCCGGCGGGAAGGGCATCGATGGAGTTCAGGATCAGGTTCACCAAAACCTGGCGAAGCTCTGAGGGACTGCCGTATACGGAAGGCACGTCGGATAACAGTTTTGTCACTTTGACGTTGATGCCCCGTAGCTTGGCCCACTCGTTCCATCTTGGCCTGGTCATCTCGACCACCTCATCGATAAGCCGGGCGACCTCTACGTTGACGAAACTCTCATCCGAGGAAGGACGGCCGAATTGTTGCAGACGATGGATTATCTTGGATGCGTCGGTCGCCCCTTTCTCTATGGCTTCGACGTGTCTGAGCAGGCCGGCATCCTTCATACGACCGGACAGAAGCTGCGTTCTTCCAATTACAACCGAGAGGAGATTATTAAGGTCGTGAGCCACCCCGCTGGTGATTTCACCCACGGCCCCCAATCTCTGCGAGTCGATAAGCTGTGTTACCTTATCCTTCAACTCCTCATACAGAGAAGCTTTCTCTATGGCTACGGCTGCATTCTCGGCGAAAATACAGAGCAACTGCAGGTCGCTTTCCGTGAATCTCCTTTTCTGGCGAAGAAGGTTTACATTCAGAACTCCCTTGACTACGTCATTGACCTTGAGGGGCGCGCAGAGACTGCACCTTATATTTCTATTCTTTTGCACAAAATCAGAGAAGTCATAATCGCTAATGTTATCTTGCAGCAGAAGAGGCTTGTTATGTCTCACTACCCACCCGGCCACGCTTTTTTCCTCATCGACTTCCCTGCCTTTGACCAGCTCGGAATCCATTCCGTAGGCTGCGATGCAGTGTAATTTCCTGGCGCCTGGACTATAAAACATCAGGGAGGATTGATCGGCGCCGAGGCAACTGACCACGCTTTCACAGATGGTATCCAGAATAGATGACAGTTCCACCTTGCTGTTGACCAGACAGCTGACCCTGAATAAGGCCTTTAATTCGCGGAGCTGTCGCTCCAGGGCTTCGGAAAGCGCTTTCTCCTCCATCAGCTTGGTGCGTAAGCTTTTAATCGACTTTTCCTTGATCACCACGTAGGAGAGAGACAGAAGGCAGAGCCCCAGGAATCCGACCAGCAGAACGGTGAGTGTATAATCGCCTATATCCTTTCGATAAAGCTCGTAGACATCAGAATAGAAAACCAGAGCTACCACAAACCATACCAGCACCAGGAAGATTCCGATAATAAAGGTCCACAGGTGCCAGTCTCTTCTCTCCAGATCCTTTAACTTGGATTCCTTTAGATTCACTCTCTTCCCCCTCTCCTTACCGACTGGCAGGAGTCCCCTGCATAGATTCGGCGGGAAATCCGAACTGTTTAGAGATATTTGGGTGTGGGATTGGGGGAGGCGCGCCTTAGACCACTGGAAGTTTTGAGACCGACAGGTGGGGTGATTTGAAGGGGCAGTTTCCCGTTGGTTGTCACGTGCCGTTAGTCCTCGCTGACGGACCGTGGCAACTCGGACTTGCTCTCCGTTGTCTCTGTGGGTACCGGTGTTTCGCCGAAATTTTAAAAGGAACTCCACAAAAGCAAAACGGGGTGAGAGTTACTCTCACCCCGGATCAAAAGGAAGATTGTAATCGTCGAATGCTCTCTTAAATCAGCCGGTGTACAGATCCTTCAACTTATCCGCCAGTTGCTTTCGTCCCTCGGGCGTACTCGTATCCACAGAGAAGCCGGAATCAAAGAAGTCCCGGACCACCTGAAGGCACTCAGCGAAATCAGCGGTCGCATAGTAACCGTAGGCTAAAACCAGGGCTATGTCCAGATAGTTCGTCTCACTATCATGGGAAAAGGTCCAGTTGGGATCAGACGAGAGGAGTTCTTCGGCGTTGTCGATGGCTTCCTCAAACTTTTTCTGCGCGTCGTACGCTAACGCCAAGCCGGCCTTGGCGTCAATCGGGTCGGAGGAGGCACTGTCGAGGTAAGTCTCGAAAGCGTCTTCTGCGATTCCAGCATGGCTTAGTCTCAGCTCGGCCCAGCCTAACCCAAAGTAAGCCTCGTAATCATTGGCTTGAGGGTCGAGACCGAGGGCGGCATTGAAATCCCCGCTGGCGCCGGTGTTGTCACCAGCCCCGAATTTTGCCCAGCCCTGTTCAATCAATTCCGTAGCATTGGGGCCTCCACCGTCATCATCATCCCCGCAGCCGTAGACTAAAAGAAGAGAGGAGATTAAAACGACGATCAAAAGAAAGCATCTTTTTTTCATAACGACTCCTTTTTTCATCCGCGATTATTGCTCCGGGCAACCGCTCTGATGGCCCTCACTATTTCAGGAGAACCATCTTCTTGGTTTTCTGATAATTCTCCGCCTTAATCTTGTAGAAGTAGATGCCCGAAGCCGCCTCCCGACCCTGATTATCTTTGCCATCCCAGATCACCGACCTGTGGCCCGCCTCCTGAAAGCCATCCGCCAGAACCCTCACTCTCTGGCCAAGAACGTTGTAGATGGACAAGGTCACGTTTCCGGAAACAGGCAGGTCGTACTTTATCTGTGTCTCCGGGTTAAACGGATTGGGATAGTTCTGGAAAAGCTGGTAAGTTTGGGGTATGTTGGTCAGGGGCTTGGCATTGGGATCATAAATCAGCCTGAAGACACCCAGAGTCTTAGCTTCGGCGCAAACCCTGTCGCCGTCTGGATAGCTTTCAAGCCTGTTCCACTCACCATCCTCATATCTGTAAACTGAGAACAGAGTCTTATTCTTGTCTTCTAAGTCGAAGTGGCCCAGCGAGAAGCTTATCGTCGGGTACTTATCGAACGAAATTGACGGACCCAACTGGTAAGGCTCTCCGAACGCCTCCATCTCCGGGTCGCCTTCAAAATCGTACCGGGAGTCTTTGGAGACGGAGATGCAGGTGGCATAGATGTCTTCCTTTACTGAGCCGTCGGCGAAGAGCACTCCTACCTTTCCGTCGACGCTGACCAGCTTGCCTGTTTTGCCCGCTCCGATGAGCTGCACGCTCAAGGTGTTGACGGCGACGGTATCTCTCTCCAGAAGGGAACTGACAAAGACCGACACTTCAGCGCTGCCGCTGGCAGTGAAGAAGAAGCTTCCTCGGAAGGTCTTGGAGGCGATGGGGCTGAAATACACCGGGCTGGGTGCGTTCCCGCCTATGGTTACATAGCCAACCGGATAACCCTTCAGGGGAACGTCCGTGTTGACGATAAAGTGGGCCGCCGCAGTTGCCACCGGATTCTGGAACAGGGAAAGAGCCACCATATTCAGGCGGTCCGCTGTAACACATTCCGGGAAGAATACCAGCTTTCCAATATCCGGAAGGCAGGGCGAACCGCACTCGTATCTGAAATCGCCGAAATCTGGATCGTAAAAGCGAGGGAAGGTGTCAATGTTGGCCGAGATGTTTCCTGAAGCCTGATATAGCGTCCCCCCGAGATTATCCCAGAAGTTGTTTTCTTCGATGGCCATATCCTTCCTGAAGCCTCTGGTGGCGGAGGGGGCAAACTTAGCCCCAAGATCGGCAACGGCACCCCCGGTGGAGTCGCTCGATATGTTTCCAAAAAAGACGTTGCTCATTATCTGGGGAGTGGAGGCGTTTCGGGCACAAACGGCTCCGCCAGAAAGCTGGCTTTGGTTCTTGTAAAACACGTTGCTGATGATATCGGGCGAGCTGCCATTGCAATCGATTGCCCCGCCCTTCGATCCGGCGAAATTACCGTAGATTAAGTTCCCCTGAATAATCGGGTAGGCGTAGGTGGAGTCAACAGTCACGAGAAGGGTAGTTATGTTTTGGTCGATTTCCGGGGGCTGTTTGACAGACAGGTTGTCGTTCACCAACAGTCGGAACTTGTAGGTGCCCCCCACATAGGGGACGAACTTGGCAATGGGCAGTGTTGAATCTATTATCACCGGCTCTTCAACCCCGTGCGGAGAAGATTCAACGCTCCAAGTGAACTCCAGCTCTGAGGAGTCGGGGTGCTGGAAGGTAGCGGAATCAGGATCCCAGGAGGCCGAACCGTCGAGATAGACCGTGTCGCCTTCGAAAGCGTGATCCACAGGGTTCACAACTGCCACCGGAAGCTGGTTTACCAGTACTATCGTCCTGGCGGGCTCGTAACATTTGCGATAGGGATCGGCCACGGTGAGAAGAAGGCTGTAGTAGCCCGAAACCTGCGGGATGAAGTTGATGGAGTCATTTGTATCGGAAGGTTTGATCAAAGGCTCAGTGACAGGCGGCAGGCTGTCCCAGTCCCAGGTATATGTCAACGAGTCCCTTTGATCGGGATTGATGTCAAACGCTCTTCCAAGGAGATATACCGTCTCTTCTGGACGTACCACGGTATCCCCTCTCTCGATTATTGGCACAGGAGGCAGTTGCACCGATATGAAGACCGAATCATACCCTTTGCTCATGACCCCATGGGTATCTTCTACTCTGAGGTAGTACTTCGCTAAGCCCCCGAAATCTTCCTTATGGCGCTGGGCGCAGAGGAGGGTGTCTTTGGGGTTGGGGATCGTAACGAATCCCAGTTCGCTATATTTTCCATCCGATCGAGGTGTGATCAGCACCTGTGGCTCCCAATAGAATCTGGCAACCGAATCGCCCGCAGCCGAGTCAGGATCGGAGGATGCGCAAGCATCCAGCAGCAGGTTATAGTAGTTGGTTTGGCTGGATGGCTGAAACCCTACCAGGGTATCCTTGAATACAGGATGGCTGTCACATACAGGCACCGGAGGCCTACTGACAGCTACCACCAAGCTGTCATAATCCACCCCCATTCCGTCGCTAACCTTCAACTCAAAGTCATACTGGCCCAGATAACTGGTATCCTCCGGGAAAAAATAGGCCACGGCCGAATTAGGGTCTCCTATCGCCACGGTTATGTGGCCGGAGATTTGAGTCCAGGTGTACTCCAGGACGTCACTGGGATTGACGTCACAGCTGGCGCTTCCATCCAGCCAGGCGGTGTCTCCGGGAGCAACACCTACCTTTTCTCCCGCATCCGCATGAGGGGGATACTGGATGCTGATGGTCACGGTATCTGAGAAGCGTTGATCCTCCATGCCCGTGGTGTCCTGGACGATCAGGTACACCCTTATTAATCCCTCCCTTGGATCTGTCCCATCGGTCCTTAGCTTGATCGGCAGGGATTGAGTGAGCCCTACGCCCAAATCTCGGAAGGGCTGGGGGTGTAGCTCGGAAAAACACCAGAAATTGGTGGACTTCTTCCAGAACGAGTAGGTGATAGAATCCCCCAGATCTGGATCATAGGAGTCGGTTCCGTCGAAGAAGAGTGTGTCCCCCACCAGGTACTTGACTCTCTGGATTAGCGTGTCCTTTCTGGCGTACCACTTAAGGACTGCGACCGGGGGTGTATTATAGGTGACCTTTACCCTCATGGTGTCGTAATCCTCGGCCACTCCGTCACTGACCTTCAACTGGAACTCATAATCTCCCAGATAACTGTCATCCTCCGGGACGAAATAGGCCTGGGTCCAATCAGAATCCTCTATCGTCGCGGTGGCGGGGCCGGAGAGTTGAGTCCAGGTGTACTCCAGGTCCTCAAAGAAATTGACATCGCAGCTTGCGGATCCGTCCAGCGTAGCGGTCTCTCCGGGACGAACACGTACGTCTTCTCCCGCATCCGCTTGAGGAGGATGTTGGACGTTGATCATGGTGTCCAGGAAGGCCGTGTCGACAGCATCGAAGGTGTCCCAGACCTCCAAATACGTCTGGATTATTACTCCCAGCTCACTATCCTCCGAGATCGGAATGGTATCGATTTGGTTCATGCTCCGCGGGGTTAGGGGGTTAGGAAAACCCCAACAATCGTTGTATGTCACGTTCCACCACTGCCATCGGGTAACAAAATCCCCCTCCCCAGAGTCGGGATCATAGGACTCGGTTCCGTCGAAGAAAAGCGTGTCTCCCGGCAGGTACTTGGCTCTCTGAATTAGCGTGTCCTTTCTGGCGTACCATTCGATGACTGCAACTGGAGGCGTGTTCTCGGTAACCTTTGCCGGTGCGGCAGGAGCTTTGACGGGATGTACTTCCGTGGCATCTTTTGGATTAAGGGACTTCTTTATTTCGTCCTCTCTCATTTTCAGGCGCGACTTTAAGACAGAGGGCGATGCCTTCACGTCCGCGTCACCCTCCGGTTCTCGCGTAGAGGATTCCTGAAGGGTTTCTTCCACCCGACCACCCGGGCTGGGGCTGGATGAAACCGGAACCTCCACGGAGAAGCGGCATTCGATGGCCCCGCCTGAGCCCTCAATAGCCAGGTTGTTGCTGATGATGTTGTGGAAGATGTTAGGAGCAGCCGAGTTTATGTAAATCCCGCCTCCGTCATGCTGAACCTGATTTCCGGTAATCACGTTGTAAGCTATCTCAGGCGTGGATCCCGCATCGCAGAATATTCCCCCACCACTCACCCTGGTATCGAGTCCCACATCAATCCTGGTGCCTGTTCCGCCGCGGATGGTGAAGCCCATCAAGATCGAGCTTGAGTCCACCGCAGGAGAGAAGTAGACCACGCTTCCGTTGTCCGGCCCGCGGGTCAGCGAGTCTCCGTCAATGATGGTTCTATTAATGACGGTGGTATCGATAGAGCCGTCTTTGATCAGACTGTCGCTGATCACAACCAGACTGTCCTTGTAGAATCTCAGGTTTTCGTAATATGTTCCTTGCCTCACCAGAACTGTATCGCCTTTCGCGGCCCAGACAATCCCTTCTTGAATTGTAGGGAGATTGGTGGGGATTTCTATGACGACGGCCGTGGTGTGAAAGAAGGTGGAAGTCGGAGTGAAATCCTGCCAGTATACCGGATCGGCGTCTATCTCGGCTCTCATAGCCCAGTAGTAAGCCTCCCACTCTTCTGGTAGACCGGGGTCGGGATAATCCACGCTTCTGGCGGTACCCGGTATGTCGAAGTCCTCCCAAATGAGATCTGTCAACTCCGGATTGCGGGCTACCTTGATATGGAATCTGGTGACAGTCTCGAGCCCGGTCGCCTGCCACTCGAACGTCGGAGTAACATTGGTCTCCTTGGTTGAGTCCGCCGGTGAGATCAACGTGATGATTTTCAGTGCTTTGGCCTCCTGTGTCGCGGGACCAAATGACCACACGGAGATCACCAGCAAAAGCAGGACGCAAACACAAATTGAACGCTTCATAACCACTCTCCTTTAGGTTTAACTTCTCATTTTGCGAAGGAAAGAAGTTCTTCCTCCGGATTTTTAGCTCAGTAATTATAAACTCCTCCACTGGACATGTCAAGAAATTTTAAAACTTTTTTCAAGAACGTCAGATTGACCATGCGCCATACACAACCCGGCGCGGCCGACTTCGGAAAAAGGGAACTGAGCCGACGATGCCCCGGCGAATTACCTGGTCCGACTACGTTGTCCTATGGTGGAGAATGAATGAGGGAAACAATGCCCATCTAAAGCAATCGGGCCGCCTTATCCTAAGGGTCAAAACGGAAGAGCGGCGCGCTGTGCAGCCGGTGCCTCATCCGAATTCTCATCTGGGGATGGAGGGTTCTCGGAATCGGAGATTGATTGGGCTCTTTGAGAGGGTACCAGCAGTTACGATTAGCCGCTTTCCCTCAACGCGAGCGGCAGGTTGGGGGGAAGCGTTACAAGAGAGTTAGGCAGGTTGATCGGACGGGTCATGATCGTACTCTTTGATCAACGCCAGGATGTTGGCAAGATTTGTGCAGGCGTTTGAAAAACCTCTGACAAAACGCTTCAGAAGATCAGTATACTGCCATTTAATGCTGAAGGCCTCCAGGGACAACTCAAACAAGTCAAGTACGGTCTTTTTGTAGATCTCATCTATGTATCTTAAGACCAGATAAGGGGTTTCCGGGAGATTCACGTCCGGAAGTTCCCCCCGGCTGAGTCGCTCCTTGTAGTTTTCAATCTTCTCTAAGATCACGGTGCCAAAACACCAGGGGGTCATGATGACTCCGAAAGTGGAGTCGTCCCCATAGTAACCGTAAGCGTTTTTCAGAACCACTTCGATTATGATCTTTCTGGCATAATAGAATGCTCGGGTCTCTTCACATTTTGGGTCGCAACACTCCGCCTTCTCCTTCAACTCTTTCAGTCCCTTTAAAGATCTTGCTTCCACCTTCTCCAGAAAGGTGTAGAAGTCCTCGAAATAGACTTTTGCTCCTTCATTCACCGTGTAGAGATAATACCCTCCGTCGTCTTTCTTCACTTTCGGTTCGTTCGTTTCTCTCAACTGTTCCTCTGAGAACCCTCTTCTTATGCCTAGGCTTAGAGTCTTTTCCATATCTTTAATCCTTTCGCAGAAAGACCTTCTCTTCTTCATCTAACCAATAAGCAAAAAATGTGCCTTTGGCCGGAGAGGTTGAATAAGGGGAAGCCTTCAGGTCAACCCCTTACGAATCACAGGATTAACGGTCAGGGGCTTGGTTTTTCGAACGACTTGGCCGCGAATGCGTTGTGCAACCGAATGCACAGTCTTCGCAAGGATATCTGTTGATCGAACCTATCTTTAGCGACGTCCATTTCCTGCTTGACCAGGAGTTTTTATCTCTTATATTGATCGAAAAATCGGGGATAGGCAAATAGTAAAGAGGCACAGGATGTCCAGGGTCTACAAAACTCTTGTGGGGGGTAAATGGAAAGAGGGAAAAGAGCTGTTGGAGGTAACGAATAAATACAGCGGCGAGGCGATCGGTTCGGTGCCTGTGACCGACAAGCAGACCTTTGAGGAGGCTGTGAGATCCGCCCAGGATGGGTTTGCACTGATCTCCGGTATGCCTGCCTACGAGCGGTCAAAGATCCTGGAGAGAACTTCGCAGAAAATAGAGGAGAGGAAAGACGAAATTACCCGGATCATCGCCATGGAGGCGGGCAAGGCGTGGAAACACGCCAAGGGAGAGGTAGAAAGGTCGGTTCAGACATTCAAATTCGCCTCCGAGGAGGCAAAGTCGATTCACGGCGAGACGGTGCCAATGGATGCCGCCGTAGGTGGCGAAAAAAGAATAGGGTTCTATCTTCGTTTTCCGGTGGGGATCGTGGGGGCGATCAGTCCGTTCAACTTTCCCCTGAATCTGGTCGCTCATAAGGTGGCGCCGGCAGTTGCGACCGGATGCTCAGTCATACTCAAACCCGCATCCACCACACCGCTCACCTCTTTGAAGTTAGGCGAGATAATGATGGAAGCCGGTCTTCCGGATGGCGCCTTGAATATCATAGTTGGTCCCGGCTCGACGGTGGGTAACTGGCTGGTCACCGATCCGCGGGTCTCTATGGTTACCTTTACCGGCAGTCCTCCGGTGGGAAAGGATATAAAACAGAAATCTGGATTGAAAAAGGTGACGCTGGAGCTGGGTTCGAACTCCGCTTGTATTATAGATGAATCCGCTGATCTTGACTTGGCCGTCCCGCGCTGTATCGTGGGTAGCTTTGCCTGCGCCGGACAGGTCTGCATCTCCGTTCAAAGGATTTATATCCATGAAACCGTGTTTGATGAATTCGTCCGGAGATTTCTAAAAGGAACCGAAAAACTGAAGCTGGGCGATCCCCTGGACCCCGGAATGGATGTGGGCCCTATGATTACAGAGGGCGATGCAGTGAGGACCGAAAGCTGGGTGAAAGAGGCGGTCGCCGGCGGGGCCAAGGTATTGATCGGAGGAAAAAGGGAGAAGAATCTCTATCATCCCACAGTTCTGACCAATGTGAAGCCGGAGATGAAGGTGATGGCACAGGAGATCTTCGCTCCCGTGGTCTGCTTGGTTCCCTTCAGCGACTTTTCCGATGCAGTGAGGATGGCGGACGATTCGGTTTATGGTCTGCAGGCCGGTGTGTACACGTGTGACATAGAAAAGGCATTTCAAGCGGTTAAGGGTATAAAAGTTGGAGGAGTCATAATCAAC
>CBDUQU010000047.1:0-20095 GCA_965369445.1 uncultured bacterium
ATTAACGCTATCGGTGAACTATCCTCAGTGCCGTTCAGGCCTGTGACCTTGAATTGGAGGTAGGCGGAATGAAAGCCAAGTCGATCTCATTGTTCTCGTGCCTCTTGGGGGCTTCGTGTCTCTTATGCGTTGTCCCGCTGATCCTGCTGACTCCAAGTTCGGAGGGCGCCGTGCCGCAACCAACGAACTACCAGGGCATGCTCAAGGATACCGCCGCGATACCATGTGAGGTAGACGCCACCCTCTCGATCGGCGCGAACGCCGGTTCTCTCACATCTGCTGATATTAGGTTTTTGGTAAAGAGTTTGATACGAGATGCGCAAGACGTTCAGAGTGAAAACAAGATAATTATGTATAGAGGCAAGATTCCAATTGAGGTTGATTATGATAAAGGAGTTTTGATTATTCAAGGCAGAGAAATTCCAATTATTGTTGATGGAGATGTTGAAATTACAGATCCAAGGACTAAAGATTGGGTTAATTTAAGTTATGATAGATTTGAGGTTTATATTGAGCCTGGTTTTTATGCAGATAATACAGATGAGCTTAATTTATATTTTGATAGATTTGAGCCTCGTTATGAGTTAATGGAGAGTTTAACTGGTTGGAGTTCTGAGGAGTTTTATAATGAGAAGTTAAATATTTATGTTGAAGAAGATCCAGATAGTTGTGGTCATGGCTGGGCTATTGGTGGAGAGTCCCATGTATTTCTTCGTCATGATTTATCTAATCCAGATGTCTGTAAAGGAAAATATTATATTGATGGGATTGGTTATTATGATGTAAATCCTGGACAATTAGGAGACCAATGGAAATATATGGCTTTAGTATTGCATGAGTCTCTTCATGGTATAACTCCCTTGCCTTTTTATCCAAGAGTTTGGTTAGCTGAAGGTTGGGCCGAGTATTATCAGTTGAATGTATTGTCTACTTATGAATATGAAGGAACTCCTGATATAAATCAAGAAACAGCAGACCATTATTTATATGTTGGTTATGAGACTCCAGCTTGGTATAGTTGGGAACTTTATGTTGGAAATGATTATCATGATACAAGTCCTTATCAAAGAGAGATTCAGGAAAGTGCGGGATATGACATCACAGCATGGATGCTGAGCATGTTAAGAGATGGGAATTATTCTGGTGGGGAGGATCCATTACCATGGGAGAATTTTTACAACCTTATTGATAATAATCCAGAAACACTTGATAAGTCTATGGATTTAGGAGATTATTACACAGACACTCATGTTATTGACTTATTTGAAAGAGCAACTAGTGTTGTTATGTATCCTGTGTTTAGATATGATGGGCCAAGTGGACCTGGTTGGGGTGTGAGGAATTGGACTGATTTAGATTGGTATGCTGATTTGACGCCTGTTTTGCAGGTCTCAGATACAATCCAGGTTCCCCAAGCAACCGTTTCGCTGGATGCGACGATTTACAATAACGGAGACGTCAGCTTGAATGACGTTCCGGTGCGGTTTTACAGCAACGACAGCTTGATCAACGAACAAACAGCGGACGTTGATTCGAATGACTCTGTCATTGTGAGCACACAATACAGCGCTCTTGAAGGAGTTTATCATATAAGAGTCGCTGTTGATGAGGATGATCTCAAGATCGAAACGGACGATTCCAACAACCAGGATACAGCGACGGTGAGCTTCACAGCCATACGCGGCGACGCCAACGGAGATGCCATCATAGATGTGGGGGACGTGGTTTATGTGGTCAGCTATCTATACAAGAACGGGCCTGCCCCCGATCCATTGGATGCCGGAGATGCCAACTGTGATGCAATCGTTAATGTGGGCGACATTGTGTATCTGGTAAGTTATCTTTACAAAGGCGGCCCTCCTCCCGGCTGTCCATGATGTGCGAAATTCAGCTGTTGGGGCGGGGGTTGCACCCCCGCCCTGTGGGTGAGTCCATTCATTCACAGCTGATGAAGCGGATTAAGCAGATGTTTGTAGCAGACGCTTCAGAGGAGGGCTTTTATCAGCTTAATCATAATAATCAGCTGTGAGGAAAAAAGGACAGCCACCTAGACACCCCAAAAGCAGTGCCGCTCATACATAAGGCCAGAACCTAACTTAAGTTAGGTTCTGGCCTTTTTACAGCCAAAGCAAATTGGTTCGGTCTTGAATCCGAGAGGGATTTGTCTTTCTTGTAGCGGAAGGCTTCAGCCTTCCATTGGATTGTCAAGCCCCGCCTTGACGGCGGGATCGACGACTTCAGCCTGACTGATAGTCTGCCTGAAGGCAGACACTCCAAACCCCTTTCAGCGATTTATGGGGTCAGGGCTGAATGCCCTTCAGGATGAACCCTGATCTATGACGAGAAAGGAATCCTTCCATCATAGAGGCGGGAATTCATCCCGCCGCGTGTTCAACGCCCCTGGTGTATATGGCCATACGCGAGCAACGTTGGCTGGGAATGATAATCCGCAAATCCGTGGGGATATCCCCAGCGAGCGGTGGGTTCGCCTAAAGGCAAACACTCCAAAATCAGTCTCGTTGATGTATGTGGAGCCAGAACCTAACTTAAGTTAGGTTCTGGTTCTTCTCCCAAGAGCTGGTTTTATTGGTCAAGCGTGTTAGGTGCTTCTCTCGCCGATGTTATCCCAGATGCCCAAGCGGCCCCGTATGGGGGTCTCCTTCATCCGCGAGCAACGTTGGCTGGGGATGATAATCCACAGATCGGTAGGGACATCCCCAGCGAGCGGTGGGTTCGCCTAAAGGCAAACACTCCAAATCCCTCTGGTGCTCCTCGTGGATGTTATCATCCGCGAGCAACGTTGGGGCCGGGGATGATAATCCACAGATCCGTAGGGACATCCCTAGCGAGCAGAATGAGTTGGGTGGGGAATTCTATTCCAGAAGGCGCAGCCAGTTTCCCATAAGGAAGTAGACCCGCCCGATCAAAAGGGACATACGGGACATGACGGTGTAGCCGAACGAGGCCCCGAAGGAGATCATCAGAAACCAGATACCGATCTTAGACCCTACACCAAGAGCACCTTTGTGCTCCTTGGAGAAGAAGAAATATATCAGACCGGTGATCACTCCCACGGTCAAGAGGATATTGTTGAGGGAGGTAAACCAATTATCAGTCCAGAGAGGAAGCAAATTTGCTTGAATCTGAAGTATCAAATCTCCTGAGCCGTAACCCACTATGGTTATTCCGGCATAGATTCCGATTATCAGCGCCATGGGCCAGCGGGAGAGCCAGCTGAATTTTTTGGTAAAGCGGCTGAAAAGCAAAAGCCCAAAAATTAAAGGGACGATAAGAAGCAGCTTTCCCTCCCGGGTGAGCGGGTCCCACAGATTCGGCCTGAAGACGTTATGATATTCCAGCGTGGCCCAGTATCCGGCGGATATGCCCACAAAGAGGTGCTCGGCAAACTTATAAAAGGGATTGTCCTTGTACAGAAAGGAGAATATGCACAAGGTCAAAAGAGCGCCCAACCAGATTCCGATTGTCTCCCACACAGGCGTACCTCTTATCTGTTAGCTTTCTCTCTTTTGAGAACCCGCTACCGTGAAACTTTCAGCCCTTTCTTCTTACCCCTAACTGCAAAATAAGCCACGTTGCCAATAAAGATAAACAAGAAAACAACTATATGCGAAACGGACTGAGCATCCATGCCTCTCTGGGCGGTTCCAGGTCTTCCCAATAACTTCTCGTATTCGGCCGCTCCCTTCATGCCTCCCAAAAGCCCCACTAACTGACCCGACTGAATATAAGGGTAAAACTCGGGAGCGCTCACCGCAGTGCATCCGGAGCCAAGCTTCACACCGTATCGGGATTGCACCTGAAGCACCCATTCTTTTGTTCCGGGCAACCCTCCGGAGACGTTCAGCAAAAGGGCGATATCATCGAAATTGTTCACCCCCTGCATGATGGGAATGTCCTCCACGTTGGTTCCGCGGGAATCCGTTGGAAAGGTTTTGGGTATGTTGGTCCCCATGGAGACCATCACCACCTCTCGCCCCTCCTTGAATCCTAAGTTGACCCAGTCCTCACCATGTTTTTTATCAGGAAAATCCTCCAAAGTCTCAGACATGGCCCGTTCGGCCAAAAGCGTGCCGGTGGCCCACAACTGCATGACGATGACCTTGTGACCGCGAGACAGAAGATGATGAAAGACCGCGATGTTCATTGGATAAAGCTCCGGCATGGAGCCGGGATCATAGTCGCAGGAGACCAGCACCTTCAATCCGGGGGGAAGGTCTTCTATGGCGTCATAAAAGCTCTGAACCGGTGCGGTCACGGAAAAGTCCAAATTCATCGGCAAAAGCAGAGGGATAATAATCGCCAGAAAGATAAAGATGAATATGATCCTTCGATCCAGCCTCTCTAATTTTTCCAGTATCTTCCTCATAAACCGTCCTTAAGAAAAATCGCTTCCTATTCCCCTCCCAGATAGGTTCTCTCCAGCCCGGTTAAGACCTTTAAGGCGGTGGAGATCGCCCCCAGCGCGGCACCGATCATTATGGCCCTCTTCCCTGCCAATTGAGGCACATTCATTATCCACTCGGTAAAGTCGGGGAAACCTGCCCACAGGCTTTCGCCCACCGGCACTCTTCCGATCATCACAAAGAGGGCCGTCACTGCCAGAAGCGAAGCCTGAAAGGTTCTTATCCTGAAGGCGCGAAATGCTGCTGAGGCGATGAAAAACGCCAGGAGCGCAAACATGGTGGCTTGCAGAGGATATTGAGCGTGAAAGTAAACCCAACCGAAGATGGTCCCCTCTCCGATCCCGCCCAGACCGATTCCCAGAATATCGAAGATGATCCCCACCGTGATCATGAAGAACAAACTTGCCATTAGGATAATCTTGTAGGGCCAGTCTCTCTCTTTTCTCTGTATGACACGAGAGTTGATTCTTAACAGATTCGCAATCCCCAGCACGTAGGCAAAGGCAATAACGATTATGGCCCACTGCCGAATGGTCTCGAAGATGGAGAGCACGCCCCGGTGGGGGACGAAATATTCCAGTACAAAGGAAATGCCGACCAAAAAGCAGATGGCTATGGGTATCTCACGTCGCATAGAACACCAATTTACAAAAGTGGGTCGTCTCCAAGAGAGTTGCTAATGCATTAGCTCATGTTATTTGCACCAAAAAGAAAACCACAGGCTTTCTTTCACCTCTCCCCCTTTGTTCCCCTTCAGGGTGAATCCCTTCAGGGTGAACCCCTCTCCATGAAATGGAGAGGGGGATAGGGGGTGAGGTTTTCAAACTGTCAATTCATTAAATCATTACAAATCATTTTCTTATCAAGAATTCCACCCACTAAAGAGGAGAAGAACCGAAAAAGGTTGATCTGCTTTGTTCATAATCAACTCATTCTATTAAAAACCAGCGGGTCAATTGGGTTATCCCCAAAGTTTCCAAAATTGCACCCAAAGCCAGAATGCCTATTATAATGGCCTTGGTTAAATCCGATCCCTTCAGGCTTCCCAAAAGCTTGGGCTCTTTGGAAAGATAGGCGCTGGTGGCAAAAAGCTCCTCACCGATAATGGTGTAGTCACAGGCTACCACAAAGAAAGGAAGCTGGTGGATGTTGGCCGTCCCGGCCACCTGGATGGCTCCGGTTAAAAATCCGGTCTCAGCCAACATTAAAGATTCGGCGAAGAACGAGCCAAACATCAAGTTGGCCATGGGGCGATCGCGAAGCATTATCCCCTGTACCCCGGCGGCATAGGCAAACTGCTCGTCGGAGATGTAGCGAACATTGTCCCTGTTGTAGGCATCCGGTCTGCCGGCAGCCGCATATCCCTCCTTTACCCTCTCCTCCGCTACCGGAACCACGAACGGCCTGCATATGGGGACAAATAGCGGGATATCGTAGGCCGCCACCATCTTGGCCACGTTCCCCAAAATTATCATAGCCGCAATCGTCTGGATTTGGTTGACGTCCTCGATTCCGGGTACGAAGAGCACCGGCCTGCCCATCTCGGTAGCCCGGCCCACCGCTTCCTCGATGGCGTCCAATCCGGCGATGCGTCTGATAAACAGGCTCTTTCCCTTCTTTGCCCTCTGTATGAAGTAGAGTATTACCGCGAAGAAGAAGCTCAGAAAGATGAGCATGTTCACCCGGTTAGGATTGAACCAGCTTTCGGATAAATCCTCCTGAGCGAAAGAGAAAGGGGGGTCGATTAAGAGAAAACAAAGAAAGAGGAACAGAACTTTGACAAAGAGATTAGATTTCAAACCTGCATTGTAAGAGAGGAATTTCATTATTTCATTGGATTCCCACTTCGGCTGAACAAACGATAGGCCTGTTCACCGTTCCTGGGATGGATCAAACCACGGAGGCTAAAACAGAGCACTCCATAACTCAGCGAAGTAGCCCCGCAGGAAGATAACCCTCTCCGCCAAAAGGGCCACTCTGCCCATAACCGTCATGCCGAATCCTGCGCCGAAACCTACCATCAGAGTCCAGATACCGAATTTGGCTGCTACGCCAAAGGCCCCCGTGTGTGGCTTGGAGAAATAGAAGTAGGACAAGGAACAGAACACCATGATTATTATCATTATATTGCTTATCTCAACCCAACTGCCGAAGCCGACCGGAAGCATGGTCGCGTGCAGCTGTCTGATCACGTAGTTCTGCAAATATAAAGGGATGGCGAGTCCGGCCCCGCTCCCGATGACGAAACCCAGGGTGGGTCGGGAGAGCCACTGCCATTTCTTAGAGAAACGAGCCCACAGCAGCAACCCCAATATCGCGGGGATGATGTACCAATACTGCCCGGCTCTTAAGGGGTTGATGAGCTTGGGCAAAAAGGCGTTGTAATACAAAATCATGGCAAAATAGCCGGCTGACACTCCTACCACCAAGTGCTCGGCGAACTTATAGAAAGGGTTGTCTTTATACAGAAAGGAGTAAATACACAGTACCAAAAGGGCGGCCACCCCATTCCAGATCAATTCTGCTGTTCCCATGGTTTTCCCTATTTTTTTCTCTTTGACATGAAATATCCAACATTACCTATGATTATGAATAAGATTATCACTACGTGAGTGGTGGTCTGGATGGGCATACTCTTGGAGGCCCACAGTTCGCCCTTCTCTCTGGAGATGTATCCTCCTTTTTCAGCCAGATACTCGTATTCCGCCGCCCCCTTCATTCCTCCGATGAGACCAAATATCTGTCCCGACTGCAAGAAGGGATAGTAGTCCGAGGTCATGACTCCGGTAACTCCTATGGCCAGTTGAGCATTGTATCGCCCGTTAGCATAATTTATCCAGTATTCGGTCCCGCTGCCGGCTGATATGTTTAGTATCGCTTTGACATTGTCGAAATTAGTGATATTTCTCATCATGGGCAAAGAATCCAGAGGTGTGCCGTAGTAATCCTCTGGAAAGGGAATCCTGAAGTTCTGCCCCATGGCCAATATGGTTATGCCGGGATAGGGCTTGTATCCTAAATAGACATAGTCCACCCCGTTGACCTTGTCATACTCCTCAGCCACCTGGGCCACTACCTGCTCCACCATACCCGGCCCGTTTTGATGCAGGCAGACGAGCAAAAGCTTGATGTCTTTGGCAAAGCACTGCCTGGTGATGGTATAAGACATGGGATGAAGCTCAGCCAGAGATGCGGGATCATAATCCACCCCGATCATCAACACCTCTTCCGGCACCAGGCTCTCCACAAAA
The DNA here is from genome assembly GCA_965369445.1 of uncultured bacterium. GTDB lineage: Bacteria > Zixibacteria > MSB-5A5 > MSB-5A5 > SM1-73 > SM23-73-3. Next base: position 7,676 of record CBDUQU010000047.1, read on the forward strand.
TCATATACACTTCTGGTCTCCGGGGTGACGTAGAGTGGGACCGCAAAAGGCCAGATCGCAGTTACCACTACCACCACCCCTATTACCAGATAGACCCAGCGTCTATCCAAACTCATCATCTTTTCATAAAAGGTCATTCCTCCTCCTCAATCTCTTCCCATATAGCCTCTCTCAATTCCTAACATGATCTTCAGAGCAGTCGCAGTCGCTCCCAAACCCACACCTAACCAGAAGGCTCTCTTGGCCGCCATATTGGGCACTGTCAGGATAAAGTTGACCATCCACTGATTAACCTCCGACAGGGGACCCAAGGGAATCAGCCTCAACATGATTATTATCGCCGACACCAGGAGTATGGTGGCCAGGACGGTGCGGGCTCTAAAAGCCCGGTAGGCGGCAGAGGCGATATAGAAGGCCAACAGCGAGAACATGGCCGCCTGTATGGGAATGTAGATGTACTCAAAAATGTCCATGAAAAGGGTGCCGTATTTTAGACTATCCTGATAGTGTGGAACTAAGCCTACGAACATCATGAAGAATAGCCCGACTAAGGCTACCAGGCTGTATCCCCAGCCCTCCGCTTTTCTTTTGACTTTGGTCACCATCATGTTGGTCAGGCTGTACAAACCCAAAAGCAGGGCAAACCAACCGATCACCATGGTCCAATCCAAAGCCCACTCGTACAACGTTTCAAACTCTTCCAGGGGGATAAAGTACTGAATCAACATGAAGAAGCCGACACCGGCAACGACGGCTATAGGTAGTGTTCTGCGCATCTTTTTCTCCTGATTACAGCTGTATACTAAACAAGTTCAAGAAAAACTGGAAATTAAAAGTGGCCGCCAGAGCACCCAGGATTAAAGCGATCATCACCACTGCCTTTGCCCAGTCCTGACCCTTTAGGGTCCCCAATAGAGTCGGTTCTTTCCCCAGATAGGCCGAGGCCGCATAAAGCTCCTCCCCGATCAGGGTATAGTCTGTTGCTGCCACGAAGAAGGGAATCTGAGCGATCTCATCCGTGCCTGAAATCTGGATAGAGCCGGCCAGGGAACCGGTCTCGGCTAAAAGCAGCGACTCGGCATAGAACTTCCCCAGGTAGAAATTGGTGGCCGGCTTTTCCCTGAGCATTATCCCATTTACTCCGGCCACATAAGCGAACTGCATGGAGGTCAGATAATATATGTTCTCCTCTTTATACTGATCCGGCCTGCCTGCTTCCAAATAGGCCGATCTTACCGTCTCCTGTGCCACCGCCATAACTATGGGATCACAACAGGGAATCAAAATCGGAGTTTGATAATCCGCCACCTTTTTAGCTACTCTGCTCAAAATGGTAAAGGAGGCTATGGTGGCTATCATATCCGCGCTGCCCAACCCTAAAATATATAGAATTGGTTTGCCCATCTCCGTGGCTCTGCCAATGGCCTCATCCACCGCCTCGATCCCGGCTAAAGGACGAATGTAAAGCTCTTTTCCCCTTCGGGCCAGGGTGATAAAGAAAAGCGCAAAAGCCGAGAAGGCAATCACCGCCACTACCACCGGGGTTTTGCCGGTATGATACCACTGGCCAAAGGCATGAGCCGGGGCGGAGACCTCCGAATCGGAGTAAAGCCCGTCGCCTCTGGCCCTGACCTTATAGTAGAAATCTGTGTGCGGAGGTAGATAGTTGGCGTCCTGTTTTTCTTTAGCCCCTTTGTCCTCATATACGCTCTCCCCTGCCGGCGCCAGTCCTCTCACCTCGAATTCGCCATCCGGAGAATCAGACCTCAGCACCTCGTAGGAGACCACGTTGTTGAGTCCCGCTCCGTCATCCACAGAAAGCGTCCAGGTGACGGTGATGGAATGGCCGTTGTCATTAGGAGTGTCAAAAGCTTTCACATCGGTGGGAGGAGCGGGAGGTGGCGCTGAAGTTTCTTCCAGAACCTCGGCTTCTCCCTCCTCTTGAGCCGGACACATGTCTGCCTGTGGAAAGAGGAAGACGCCCAACACGAGGAAGATCAACAAAACCTTGAGACGAAAATGACTTTTGATATTCATTTTGACTCCTTAATAAAGCTGTCAGCGGATGCAACAGATCCAACGGATCTCATCCGCTCAATCCGTTCCATCCGTTGACCGGCTCATCCAATCAAACCCAGCCAATCGCTGAACAGATAGTGCAGTCTACCGATCAAGAGGGACATACGACTCATCACCGTATATCCAAACAAAGCCCCAAAGGTAATCATGAGAAACAAGATGCCCACCCGTGCGGCCCCACCAAAGGCGCCTTTGTGCTCCTTGGAGAAGAAGAAGTAAATCAGACCACAGGACGTTCCCACCACGATTACTATGTTCCCTATGGTGGTATATAAATCTCCGCCTACAAACAAAGGCAGGATGGTTCCCTTCACCTGGATTATTGCATTGCTCTGTAAGTAACGGGTAAACTGCAGTCCGGCGGTGGTTCCCACCACGAAAGCTAAAGACCATCGGGATAACCAACCCACCTTGGGGAAAAGTCTTAGCAACATCAAAACCCCCAAAAAACCTCCTATAAGATATATCCAGTGATAATCTATCCTACCGTTTGTGACAAGCTCGGAATAAGCTAACGCCAAATTATCCACTAATTTGGGCAAAAAGTACTGCCAGAAGATGACCACAAACCAGTAGCCGGCTGATACGCCTACAAACAGCGCCTCAGAGAATTTATAGAAGGGGTTATCTTTATATAGAAAGCTGAAAATACCTAAAGTCAGAATAGCACCGATCCACACTCCCACAACTTCTCCGCTCATCTTTCAACCTCCAGCTAAGACCTCTTCCTTTTCTTCGATGAGAAGAAAGCCAGATTTCCTATTATGATAAACAAACAGATCACCGCATGGGCTACGGCTTGAGAGAACATATATCTCACCGCTATTCCTGGTATTCCCAGGACAGTTTCATATTCAGCTCCACCCTTCATCCCTCCCAAAACTCCAGCCAACTGCCCGGTCTGAACATATGGATACATCGAAGGGGCTTGAACCGCGGTGTTGCCTGCCGCCAATTTAACATGAAAGACATCCACCGCATATTGTACCCATTCCTGCGTCCCCGGATACCCGGCCGACAGACTATATATAAGATCTACGTTATCATAGTTTTTGACACCCTTCATCAGAGGAAGCTCAGAAAGAGGCGTCCCTTGACCATCTTTGGGATATGATTCCTCAAAACTGTGCCCCATGCGATCGATCACCACCTCGTTGCCAGCGGTGAATCCTAAATTAACATAATCTATGCCATACTGCAGATTCTTAGTCTTTATCTCTTCGTCCTGAAAAACCACCTCTAAAGCCATGTTTGCCTGAAGCGGACCCTGAGGCCATAAGCCCATGATGATCACCTTCAAATCCTTTCTGAAAGCATGCCTGAAGAAAGCTTCAGCCATGGGCTGGAGCTCGGGCATGGAGCCGGGATCATAATCAAAGGAGACCAATACCTTGGAACCAGCGGGAAGTTCTTCGATGGCGTCATATACCCCTCGCACTATCGGAGTTACCGGTATGCGCATGGATATCTTAAAAAACAAGGGCACGGCAACAGCTACGGCGATGAAAAGGAATATTATCCTTCGATCGATGCTTAAAAGCTTTTCCCAAAAGCTTTTCTCTTCCTGGTTGTTTTCTTGGTTCATCTTTGGCTACTCTCCTCCTATGGCCCTTTCTAATCCCAGTATCACCCGCAGCGCTGAAGAAACCAGCCCCAGAGCTATGCCTATCATGATAGCCCTCTGTCCTGCCGTCTGGGGGAAATCCATGATCCAGTCTGCCGCATTTCCCAATCGGTATCCTTCAGGAAGCCAGGCGGTGATCCAGTCCCCGATGGGAACTCGCCCCAACATCAGCACAAAGGCTGCTACCAAAAGCATGGTAGCTTCCACATTTCTTGCCCGGAAAGCTCGATAGGAGGCTGAAGCGACAAAGAAAGCTAAGAGGGCAAACATGGTGGCAGAAAGCGGATAATACACATGGATATAGAGATAGTAGAAAGGCGTGCCCATCTCGGAAAATGACCTTCCACCGGAGAAGAACAGACCAGGTATGGTTATCACCAGAAATCCGAAGATCACCACCGCCCCAAAGGGCCAATCCCTTTGTTTCTTATAAATCTTATCTGCATTGATTCTGAGCAGGTTTAAAACCCCCAGGTAGATGGCAAATGCGGCTATAATAAAGAACCAGTCTTCGAACATATCCTTTAATATGTTGAGAGGGGGGATAAAGTGGGCGATTATCATGGTGAGCCCCACCATGGCAGTCAAAACTAAGGGAACCTCTCTTCGCATTTTTGTCTCCTATCCACAGGATTCTGCGGATAATCCTCCTTAGAAAAGTATTGTGGTTAAATTAGGAAGGTTCCACCCAAAAACTGAATTCAGGGTGAGCAGAGCTACCCCGGCAAAAATGACCAGAAGGAAGATGAACTTGCCTACATCCTGCCCTTTGAGACTTCCTAAAAGCTTGGGATCTTTGGAAAGATAAGCCGAAGCGGCAAAAAGCTCCTCTCCGATCAAAGTGTAATCGCAGGCGGCAACGAAAAACGGGAGCTGAGACGGCATGGCCGTTCCGGCAATCTGAATGGCGCCCACTGAGTTAGCGGTTTCAGCCAAGATCAATGACTCTGCATAAAACTGCCCCTGAAGGAAAACAACCGCCGGTTTATCTCTTAAGAAAAGTCCATCCAGTGCAGCGGCGTAACCAAATTGATCGTCGGTGATGTAGTAAACCATGTTGTCGTTGTATGCGTCCGGTCTTCCGGCGTTGAGGTATGCTTCTTTCACCGTTTCCCTGCAGGTAACCATAACCAGCGACCTTGAGACCGGCACCTCCAGTTTAGCCTCGTATTCTGCCGCCATCTTAGCCACCCTTCCCAGAATGGTGATGCCGGCGATGGTCTGCATACTGTCCATATCCATGATGCCGGGTATGAAAAATATCTTTCTTCCCATCTCGGTGGCCCGGCCCACCGCATCATCCACCGCTTCCAGCCCGGCGATCTTACGGATATAAAGCTTCCTTCCAGTCTTAGCTCTGTTTATGAAGTAGAAGATGGCAAGCACGATTATCAAAGCAAGGACAAACAGAGTCAATCGGCTCAAATCGAACCATTGCACCCTGGAGAAGGCCGGGTTGCTGGGCAGCGACAGCGACGTCCCGGTAAGTGAGATCGCCATGATCTTGTAAAAATACTCCACCTTGTTCTTTGTGTCGCTGTCAGAGAATTGAGTTGCGCCCGGCGCAGTATTTCCAATGTGCTCATACTTCCCGTCTGCGCTGGTCGATCTGAGGATCTCGTATCCGGTGACATTGCCCGCTCCTGCTCCATCGTCGGCTGAGGTCTCCCAGCCGATGGTGATGGCGCCCCCTTTATCGTTGGGTATGTCTTTGGCAACTACGCTGGTGGGAGGAGCGGGAGGAGCAGCTTCGGCCTCCAGTACCGACTCACCCTCCACCTCAGGCGTCTCCTGCGCTTGGGCTAAAAGTGGCGCGAGCAAAAAGAGAAGAACAAGAGGAAATATCAACCAGGGGAGTGCTGATCTTGGTTCGGAAAACTTGGAGTGCGTTTTTCTCATCTCTTCTTCAGGCAACAAAAAACCTTCTAAAGATACATCATCCAAGAAGGTTCAATTATAAGGACTCATCAGAGGGTTAGATTGAGCTGTCCTTTCTCAAATTCAACATCCCTTCGGCGAGCGTGAGATGATCTAAGGGTCATATTGTTCCCAAAGCTATAACTTCAATATCGTCGTACCGACCTCTCTCGCCCCCAGAGATTTCCAAATTTAGCATACGACCTCAACCAAGTCAAGAAAAAAATGCATTTCTCCCGTTTATTCTTTGGCTTGGGCACATCTGGAACCGGACGGATTGTAGCCCCACCCTGCAAATTACTCACAATTTGTGATTGACAACTGCTTAAGAATTTTTATATATGAATAACCAGCGGATTGGCTGGAATGCCGTATTTAGTAACAATACTTCGGTGAGAGCAAAATGATCCAGATAAAGAATTTGACCAAGAAGTTTGGTGAACTAAAGGCGGTAGACGACGTCAGCTTCGACGTGCGCACCGGTGAGATACTGGGATTCTTAGGACCCAACGGCGCCGGAAAGACCACCACGGTCAGAATCATCACCTGCTACATGCTTCCCACCTCGGGATGGGTGCAGGTGGACGGTTTGAGCGTGTTCGAGCACTCCCTGGAAGTCCGTAAGAAGATCGGCTACCTTCCCGAAAGCGCTCCTCTCTATTCGGAGATGATCGTCTCAGACTACCTCCGTTTCGTCATGAGCATCAGAGACATCGCCAGGGACCGCTGGGGCCGGAGAATGAAGGAGATAATCGACATCTGCGGTCTGGGACCGGTCATCCACAGGAACATCGGCGAGCTCTCCAAGGGATTCAAGCAGAGGGTGGGCCTGGCGCAGGCCATGGTGCACGACCCTGAGGTGCTGATCTTGGATGAGCCCACCAGCGGGCTGGACCCCAATCAGATAGCCGAGATCAGAAGCTTGATCAAAGAACTGGGGAAGGAAAAGACCGTGATCCTCTGTACCCACATCCTCCCCGAGGTGGAGGCCACCTGTGGAAGGGTGTTGATCATAAACGAAGGCCGGATCGTGGCGGACGGGTCGCCAGCGGAGCTGCAGTCCAGCTTTCAGGGAAAAGAGCAGATTTATCTTGAACTCAGGACACCTTTAGAGGACGTCAGAAGCAAGCTGGCCAACCTGGAGAATGTGGATAAGGTGGAGCAGATTGCATCGGACGGGGATGGCCTCAAGAAATTCACCATAGAATGCGCCACGGGAGTGGATCTGCGCGAAAAGCTCTTCCGTCTGGCCGTGGAGAACAACTGGGTCCTTCTGGAGATGAGAAAGGAACAGGCAAGCTTAGAGGACGTCTTCCGCCAGTTGACCACCTCTTAAAGGAACCGATATGTCTAACCACGCAGCCGTCTTCTGCAGGAAGGAACTGAGGAGCTTTTTTGACTCCCACATAGCTTACATCGTAATAACCATCTTCCTTTTGATCTGCGGATGGTTTTTCTTCAGCGATCTGTTCCTGGTCAACCAGGCCTCCCTGCGTAATCTGTTCAACATCATCCCCTTCATCTTCATGTTCTTTGTGCCGGCGATAACCATGCGTTTGATCTCCGAGGAGAAGAGAAGCGGCACCATCGAGGTCCTGGTTACCCTGCCGGTGAGGGATTACGAGATCATTCTGGGCAAATTCCTCGCAAGCTTGGTTCTCATCGCCGTGGCGGTTCTTTTAACCTCAGTCTACGTCATTACCCTCTCCGGAATAGCTGATTTTGATTTGGGATCGGTGGTGTCGGGATACATCGGCTTGATCTTCCTGGGAGCGGCTTATCTTTCCATAGGAATCTTCACCTCCAGCTTAACCGAGAACCAGATAGTGGCCTTCATCACCAGCTTCGTTATCATCTTCGCTCTGTTTATGCTGGACAAGGTCCTGATGTTCATGCCCACTATCCTGGCCTCATTTCTTGAGTACCTGAGCGTGAGCTATCATTTCTCCAACATCTCGCGAGGGGTGATAGACTCACGGGACGTGGTTTATTATCTGTCGCTGATCTTTTTCTTCCTGTTCCTGGCCGTAAGAGCTCTGGAGAACAGGAAATGGAGGTAGTCTAAAAAGAATGAAAGAGACGCTGAAACATGGCGCCGGGTCTGCGGCAACGCTTCTTTTGATCGTGGCCATACTGTTGGTGCTGAACTTAATCTCGGTGAATCTGTTTGCCCGCTTTGACTTGACCGAGGGAAAGGTTTTTAGCCTGTCTAAGGCCAGCAAGGACCTGGTGCGCAGCTTGGACGACCGGCTCATCATCAGGATGTATTTCACCAAGGATCTTCCTCCTCCTTACAGCAGCCATGCCAGGTATCTGAAGGATCAGTTGGAGGAATACTCAGCTTACGCCGGCGGGAAGCTGAAGCTGGAGATGATCGACCCGGGCCGGGAGGATAAGGAGCTGGAAGCGCAAAGATATGGTATCCCACCCCTTCAGGTAAACGTAGTGGAGGACGACAAGATCGAGATGAAGAAGGTTTACATGGGGCTGGTGCTTCTTTTCGAGGACAGGAAAGAGGTCATTCCGGTGGTCCAGACCGTCTCGGGATTGGAATACGAGCTTACCAGCGCCATAAAGCGACTCTCAGCCAGAATGTTGCCCTCGATTGGATTCCTGGTGGGCAAGGACGGACCGGATCTGGATACCGATCTCACCTTCCTGAACCAGGCCTTGGCGCGCCAGTATAAGGTAGAGAAGATAAACTTAGATGAGGGAGAAAGAATCGGCGCAGACGTAAGAGTGCTGATTGTCCTGGGGCCGAAAACTAAGTTGTCCGGGTATGAGAAGTACTGGATCGATCAGTATCTGATGAAAGGAGGCAAGCTGGCATTCCTGCTCAACCACATAAACGTTGACATCCAGCAGGGGGTGGCGGAAAGACAAAATCTGGGGCTGGAGGAATTCCTGGCCAACTACGGTATAAGGATCAATGATGACCTGGTGATAGACCTGCAGTGTAACCGGATCGGCGTCAGCCAGAGGCAGGGCCCTTATACTATGCAGAACATCGTAAACTACCCCTTCTTCCCCATAGCCACCGAGTTTGACGAGAACAGCCTGATCGTAAAGGACTTAGGGACGGTCTGTTTCAATTTTGCCAGCTCACTTGATTCCAGCTTGGCCTCAAGCAAGGGCATCCGATTCGATCCCATAGTCTGGTCATCGGAGAAGAGCGGTGTGCAGTCCGCGCCCTTCGACATCAATCCGTTTAGAGAATTCGGTCGGGAGGATTTCGCCCCGGGTGGGCTGATCCTGGCGGCGACACTTCAGGGAAGCTTCAGGAGCAACTATTCGGATAAGGACATATCGGAGATTCAAGCGGAGGTCGGCTTCGTCGATTCCGTTTTGACGGAAAGCCCGGAAACCCGGATGGTGGTGGCAGCGGACGCCGATTTCATAAGCGACCGGAACGTACGCGGGACCGACAACTTAGCCTTCTTCTTGAACATGGTGGACTGGCTTTCTCAGGATGAGGCTCTGATAGCCATCCGCTCCAAGCAGATCAGCCCCAGACCTCTGAAGGAGATCTCGGCCGGGGCGAAGAAGCTGATCAAGTATGGAAACACCTTCGGCCTTCCTTTTTTGGTGATCCTGTTCGGCGTGGTCCGATGGCAGATAAGAAAACGGGTCAAAGGAAAGAGCGTTTCATAATTCATAACTCTTTGAAACTATGAAAAAACCTCTATACATTCTGTTAGGGATACTGGCAGTCTTCGTGATAGTCTACTTCCTCCTGGTTCAAAAGGAGAAAAAGACCTTTCGCCCGGAAAAGGTTGAGAACTTCCTGCAATTAGACAGCGCTGCGGTGAACAGGTTCGAATTCAACCTATTCGACACCAAGCTGGCCTTTGAGAAGGTGGACCAACAGTGGTACATGAGAAGGCCTGATTCATGCAGGGCCGATAACCGCGCCATCGAGCAGATGCTGAGCATGGCCAGCCATCTGGAGGTGGGAGAGGTAATCTCCTCCAACCCGGATAAGCAGTTCGTGTTTCAGGTGGATACCCTGATGGGCAACCGGCTGGATTTCTTCGACGGGGAGAATCTGCTGGCGTCGATGGTGATCGGAAAGATGCAAGAAGATTTCCTGCACGCATACCTGCGCAAGACCGACTCAGACGACGTGTACCTGGCCAAAGGGCTCTTCTCCGGCATAGCCAACCGCAGGTTGGACCTCTGGAAGGAGAGGAGTCTTCTTGTCCTGGACCCGAAACAGGCTTCCGAGATTGAATTGAGTCAGGATCAAAAGAAATTCAGGTTGAGCAGGGAGGATACCCTGTGGCTTTTGAGCGCGCACCCCTACCAGGAGAGCTTTCCCGCGGACGGTGAGGTTGTAGAAGACTATCTTGAAACGCTATCCAGCATAAAAGCGGACGAGTTTGTAAGAGGGTCCCGAATGCATGGAGTTAACTTCAAAACCCCCCAACTTGAGCTCATGCTGACCTTTTCGGATGGTCAACAAGAAAAGCTGCTTGCCATCGACGAGAGCGGGGACGGTTCACGTTATTTTGTGAAAACCGATCAGGACAGAAATGTCTTCATCCTGTATGAGTTTAACTTCAAGAGAATAGCCAAGACCTTACAGGATTTCCAACCCAAAGAAGAAATCTAAGTCTGTAGGTCGGACATATCCCCAAACGGTGACTATCCGACATCTTTTCTGTCCGAAAGACTTCACAGTTTCGAAACCGCACCCTTGTCATTCTGAGCCCGAAGGGCGAAGAATCTCCAGATTCTTCGGTCGCGGAGTTTATCCCGCCAAAGGCGGGGTTCCCTCAGGATGACACGCCGTAGGGACAGCCTTTATGGCTGTCCGCTGCAGGTGGGCGGACAGGGACAAGCCCTGTCCCTACGTATCATCCGACACCTTTTTTCTGCCGAAAGGCTTCGCCATTTCGGACTCACCATTACTCTCGATCAGCAAGCCGGTGGGTCTCCTCCTCTATAGAGATAGTTGACCAGAAAGACAATGTCCCCCACATTCACTATCCCATCGCAGGTGACGTCCCCGGCTTCGACCGGACAGGGCTCCGATCCGCCTCGATACAGGTAGTTTACCAAATAAACCACATCGCCTACATTGACTATCCCGTCCGCATTAAGATCCCCGCGGTTAACGTGAGATGCATAGATATACCCTGCCTCCACCCCGTAGTTCGCACTCTCAGAAAGATTAATGGACGAGGGCTGCCCGCCGGAGTTGACCGGAATTCTGTAATTGTCCGATTCCGATTCCCCGCCGAAACCGTCGAGCACGTCTGTCACCATCTGGTATCCTTGACGAGAACCTTTGAATGGTGATCTCTGCGGAATGCTCACCGGCGCTATTTTCGGTTCTGAGACAGCCGGCTTGGTCTGCTCCGGTTCAGCCTTGTCCTTTGATTGAACCTGGACCGCCTTTTGCTTGGCTTTCTTGGGCTGAACTTGCTTATTGGATTCAGCATGCACCAGCACTACCGCAAATAACGCCACAGTCACAGGGAGTACCATTCCCAATTTGATCTTTTTCGTCTTTACCTCTCTTTTGTAAGCTCGTTGCTCTCGTTGTCCGAAAGGCTTCGCCATTTCGGACCTACGATTCTTTCTACCTCACCCCCTTTGGTTCCCCCTCTCCATCCTTCGACAGGCTCCCTTCGGGTCTAAGCCCTTCCTTCAACACTGAGTCTCTCCTCGAGTGTGAGCGACCTCAGAGTCGAAGACAGGACGAAGTGCAGGACAAGCCTCTGTCCGAACTGGGTTCTCACCATTTATGGCAAAGGTTCCGTCACTTCGTATTCGATCCTTGCGCCATAAACCCTTTCACCACCATCTCTTGAGGTTTTGATCATGTACTTACAGGCGTCACTAACAGTATGGCTAAGCGATGTACAGCTTCTAAGATTGCCAGTGGCTATGGGGCCAGCTGTGGCGCCATTATAAGCACCTTTGTAAAGCGTCCAAGTATCAGTAGCGTCATTACCCCATACGCAAACTTGAGTTATAGTCGATCCGCCAGGCAGATGGATTGCAGCAAAAAAATCAATCTTCGAACTGCCCTCATTTTCTATATACTGTTCCCTTACATACACATTATCTACATCTGGATGGCTTGCTGTGAATTCGCAAGGAGCGACTACGTAATACCTGGTCTGAGCAGTAGAGTACTCAAAGGCGTCTGCTTTAACATGACCATCAGCGGGAGGAGTACAATCATCTGCATCATCTACACAAATTCCCCCATAAATAGCAACATCTCCATTGACATCAAATTTCTCATCTGGTGTTGCATCCCCGATGCCGACATTGCCTCCTACATATAGATTCCCTGCATCAAAATACCCTGCCCAATTTTTGTCAGCTCCAGAAGCAGTTGCATACAAACCATAAGCTGTTTGAGTTCCGCTTGTAAGGCCTTCTCCTTTTGCATATACACCGTATATATTATGCGTCGCTGTACCACCAGTTTGGGTCGACCGTCCATGACCGTATACACCATATAGATATTGCGTACCCCACCAAGAATCACTTCTGGAATATCCACGAACACCATAAAGATAATTAGTGCCCGAAGCTTCGCCTATATAAACATCAGCAGCTAACATGTACTTTGAACCAACAGAACCTGAGAAACCCTCGTGAATATATATCCCTCTGTCGCTATTTGGTGTTGCATCCCAAACACCTACGTTACCCGCTATACGTGTATTTCCAGAAACATCAAGAGGATAACTCGGACTCGCCGTACCGATGCCGACATTACTGCCGCTTTGATAGATTGCCGAATTGCCCAGAGTGGTAGAGGCTGTGAATTTGGGGATGTA
>CBDUQU010000048.1:0-20060 GCA_965369445.1 uncultured bacterium
CCGTAGATGGCCTTTACCGTATTCTGCACCTCCACTCCCATGGTCAACACCACATCGGATATGTCGGAGCAAACGCTTTTGATGGCAGAGAACAGGGCTAGTCCACCGGATCCGCAGGCGCCCTCCGTCCTGGTACAAGGCTTGTACTCCAGCGCCGGATCGATGAAGGGAATGAAACCGGGCAGGTTACCTTGCCGGTTAAATCTGGCCGCCATGAAGTTGCCGATGACCCCCTCGTCGATATCATTGACGTCGTTAATCTGCTCGATCACTCCCTTGCCGGCTTCTTGGATATACTCCTCCAAACCCGGCCGGGGCTTCTTGGGGTGGAACTCTCTCCTCCCCGAACCAAAGGAAATCGTATTGTAGCCAGCGCAAGCATATACCGGTTTTCTTAGCTTTTTCATCTACTACCTCCTTAAGTCAATTCATTTCCGTACTTCGTTTGTCGTTGGCGAAGCTCGTGTCGACGCTCGTTCATGGAAGCTCGAAGTTGAGGGAAACCAGCATCGATTTCCAAGCCTCAAGCTTCGATACGGGCATCGTCACCGTGAACCCAGCTTCGAAGCCAATCTTCACACGTAATCGTTGATCGGCCCATACAGGTGGTAGAATCCGTTCAATAGGACGGCATTGACGTCCTTGGCCGATTCCGCCACTTTAGTCTTCACCAGGAACTCGCCGATCTCTTTGGATCTTTTCAGATAAGCTTTCGCAAGCTTCGCGCCCGGGGTGTCGGAAGCGTTCAGGTTCTTAAAGTATGCAGAGAGCTTTTCTTCTTTCTTGGGATCCATCAAAAGGTTTCTCCAGGGGATGGTTCCCTCAGGATAAGCTCCCAGCTTTTTGTCCAGTTCACCGCTCCAGCCGTTGGGATCGAACATCTTATACTCACCCTTTTCTAAGTCATAAACTCCAGCCGGGCGATTTTTTTCATACTTTAAGAATCCATCTTTCTGGCTTCCATCCGCGTGCTGGCCACCCAACACCTTCTTTTCAACCATCTGAACCAGCAGATCATCTTTAAGATCCTCACCTTTGATATAGCCCGCCACGGTCTCAGAAATACACTGATACACGTCCACGCCCACGTAGTCGATGAGCTGGAGTATGCCCATGGGCCGAACCAACAGATCCTGGCTCACCTTGTTCATGATGTATAAAGTGCCGGGGAGGGTATATTCACCCGCCATCTTCTTGGCTTCCTTTATGGCATACAAACCGTCACGCAGGAAGTGACCGTTGCCAATGAAGCCTGCGATGTCGTTGGCAGGCACGATCTTCTTGCGCAGTCTCTTGGCTAACTCCAGAGCCATCTCCTTAAGCTCCGGTCTGGTCCCCTCAGGAGAGATCATCTCCAAAAGCCTCTGCACTGCGGGAGGATTATAGAAATGGTAGCCTATTATCCTTCCTCCCAGCTCTGCCGACTCGTTCAGGACGCTTATGGGTATGGACGAGGTGTTGGTGAAGTAGTAGGTCTCCGGGTCCACCAGTTTCTCGATTTTCCTCAACAGGTCCACCTTAACGTCCTTGTTTTCGACGATCGCCTCGAAGATCATCTTCGAGTCCTTGACCTCCCCCAGATCGGTTCCCAATCTAAGGACCGACATGGCCTCCTCCACAAAGGCATCGATGATGTCGTAGTTCTCCACCAGGTTCGCACGGTCCTCGTACAGCTCCCTGAGCATCACCGTCGACTTTTCTCCTGCTTTGACCAACTGCGCCCTGAGATACGTCTGAAGTCCGTCCAGAGCCTGCTCGCTTATGTCGATACAATGAAGTCTGAAAACCGAGTTCTTGTTTTCAGGCAGGTTCTTCAGCCTTGCCATTTCCTGTGCCAGAAGTAGCGCTATGCCGCTTCCCATTTTACCCGCTGCTCCGATCACGGAAACGTTCTTCAGTCTTTCATCAAACGTCATACGTCACCTCCAAAGTTGTTGCTTTTCCTTTTACGATTGACCCTCGAATTTCCATTAGTTCAGAAACGCTTGTGAAAAATATAACTAATTCGAGCCAGAAAGCAAAGAAAAAAAGTCATTTTTTTAAGCTTTGGGACAATACCCTCCCCCAGGCACATTCTCCTTTCCCACAAGGCGTTACGTTCGAAGCGAGAAGGGAACCGGCTAGGGCCCAACCCAGGTCAGAGCACGAAGTTCGTTCTCCGCTAACCTGCCAAACACGGGAGGTTACATTGCAAAACCGGTCCATCCGCCGTTTTTCTCCTCGGGGATGCAGATTCGAAACGTCGAGCCGCGCTCACTCAGCTAATCAGCTAACAAACCGGAGATTTCTCTTGACTATCTGATTGGCTTCTTTATATTGGAATCAGAGATTCACTTGGAAGATCGAAGGAGTGCGAAATCATTTACAGTTGACAATTGCGAGGACTATTCTCTACAGCCTAAGCCTACCTGTGTGAGGAGGGTAATATGAATAAGGGTGCTCTGGTTCTACTGTTTACAGTTCTGATGTCTTCGTTCGCTCTGACAAGCTCAAGCTTTGCCGATCAGGATCCTAATGACCCCTACGGGCCCGATTCTGTGCTATTCAAGTCAAAAGGGTTTCTGGTTCCCTGCCCGCCTGAACCCGGACAGGTGGTGATACCCCTGTATTTCAGAAACGACACCCCCGTCATCGGGCTGCAGGTGCCGCTGGCCTGGACCGGACCTGCGGATATGGACTCGGTCAGCTTCTTCGGAAGCAGGATCGCCTACGTCGTGGATAAGCAGGTGACCATCGACAATGGCAACAAGAAAGTACTTGTTACCGCTTCTGTGGACATACAGCAGCCCATAGCCGACGGCAGGGGTATGCTGGTCAAGTTCTATTTCTCCACCAGCGACACCGGTTATCTCTTCATCGACACGGTGGCCAACTCCCCTTCTCCGGAGGAGCATCTTCTCTTCATGCGGGAGGATTCGGTTACCTACACCCCTCAATACCGCACTGGGCAGTTCCATTTAGTCTGCGAGCAGGACCCCAACGACCCGGACGCGCCCGATTCGGTCTCCTTTTATCCTCAATATGCCTATTATCCCCTTCCCAGCGGGCCGGGGTTATTCTATGCACACCTGCGGGTGGCCAACGACGACTCGGTGGGAGCAATAGTTCTCCCCTTGGGTTGGTCAGGGCCGGCTCATTTCGATTCGGTCACCTTCAGGGAGGGCATATTCGCCGACTCTATGATTGTGGTCGTTCCGGAGGCGGACACGACGATCGACAGAGCGCTTATCGCTCTGATCCCGTTCCACGACCCACCTATTCCCCCGACTCAGGGACTCTTCACCACGCTCTGCTTCACTTTGACCGATATGACCGGCCTGGTTCAGATCGATTCCATATTCCTGCCTCCGATCAATCGTCTGTTCTTCACCACCACCAAGCCGGAGGGCTATTGCCCGCAGTATGTGTCCGGAGAGTTTCCTGTTCTCCCCTACTGGCCGGGAGACGTCACCTTTGACGGAGAACTCGTAGACATCTCGGACGTGGTCTATCTGATCAACTACATTTATAAGTTCGGACCTGCTCCGCCTCATCCCATCTCGGCGGACATAAACAACCCCATTCCGGACAGGATCATAGACATCGAGGACGTGATCTATCTGATCAATTACCTGTATAGATTCGGGCCGGAACCTTTCCCCGGCGATCCGTGGTAAGAAAGAAATACGCATAAGAAAGCCAAGAGGCGTCCCACCACAGACGGGACGCCTTTTTCATTTTGATCGTCTTCCCATTATTTCTCCAAGATTCCCTCATTCTGCTGCAATAGTCACTACTTAACCTGACAATTCTACCGGAATCGGTGGAACAGACATTTTTGTCTGTTCTATCATTGTTGCCCTATCATTGTCAGACAAGAATATCTGACACTACCTTTCTATATAATGCTTGACACGTTTGCACGAATGATTATAATGCATAATGTGAATATAATGGATTTCCCCGGAAATCGGGTTACAGTCAATATATTCAGGGGTCAAGACCAAAGTGATGCATTTTTCGCAGGAGTGTTATACGGCACTTGAAACGGTGTTTGGAATGTCATGCGGATACATATAAACAATGTTAAATGTTCCTAGTTTACAGATAATATTAATGACGAACATAAGGAGGTAAATAATGCCAATTTACAAACACAAATTATTTGTCCCTGCACTATTTCTTATCTTATTGTCAGTTTTATTTAAATTTGATTCCGAATCATTGAGTTGGTTCTGGATAGAACAGCCTCTTGTAGGTGGAGTGTTAGCAGCAACGTCTCTTACATTGTGGGGAATTTTATTTGCTACTCGAAATAAAAAGACGGGTGACATTTAACAAATCAAATCAGCCGAACGATAGCGCGTCGGCTGATTTAGGCGTTAGGTAACTATGTCTAAGCACTAGAAACACAAAAGGGAGAAAGGAAATCGTCGTGAGATTACTAATTATGAGTCTATTTGCATTTGTCATATGTGGAAGCATGATAACATCATCATGTTCTGAAATAGGCGAAAACGAGCTTCGTAAGAAAATTGATGCCGCAAATGCTGTGATCGACGAGGCTTCCACCAAGAATGACTACGAAACCATAGCATCATTCTACACTGAGGATGTAGTAATCTTGCCCAATCATGAACCAATAATAATAGGGAGGGATGCATTCATAGAGAACGAAAAAGCTTCCGAGAAGGCTGGTTTTAAGATTCTCGAAATAAAATCATCTATCATTCGTGTATTCCGTGAAAGTAAATTAGTCCACGAAATTGGGAGGTACAAAGTACGACTTCAGGTTCCTGGTGCACCTTATCCTATTACTGATACCGGGAAATATCTTGTTATATGGGAGATCCAATCGGATGAATCCCTCAAGATCAAACTAGAGATGTGGAATAACGATGAATTTCCTAAGTATTGAAGTAAAACGAAGACTAAGGTCCTAACACAACACAAAAATTAAGAGGCGTCCCCCCCCAGGCCGGACGCATTTGTTTTTTTAATTTTTTATTTACCCCCCGTAAAAAACACGGCGGGCACAATAGCATACCCGAAGAGTTCCAAAAGCCGACCACACGAATTCAAACATTACCCAGCCGGGAAAGTACTTTCAGAAAAGCTTGACACGGTTGCACAAATGATTATAATGAGTAACATGAATAGAATGGCTTTCCCGAGAGACCGGCGAAGAAGCTACATATTCAGGGGTAGCACGGGAAGGTTTCCGATGCACAAGACCAGAAAATGGAGGGGTTCTTATGCAGCAAAATCGCCAGATAAAGGTTCACATGCGGAAACCATATGAACCATAGTGAGGCAGAAGCTTGATTTTCTTCGAGGCTCTTTCATTGGATTGGGGATTTGAATGAAGGCAGATAGTCTGCCAGTATCTAAGTCAGGAAGATGGGCAGAGACCAAATACAGCTTGGTGTCGTATTACTCGACTTTGTTTTCAAAGGCGATGCTTGGAAAGTGGGAGTGTAGAGTTTACCTTGATCTCTTTGCAGGACCAGGATTGACTCAAATTAAAGGATCAAGTCGTGTTGTTCCCACATCACCAATTCTCGCCTTACGCATCTCACCACAATTCGATCGTTATATCTACTCAGAAATTGATGATCAATGGTGCAATGCCTTGAGAACTCGCGTTAAGCGCGAGTTTCCTGATGTTCCGGTTGAAATATTCCAAGGTGACAGCAATAAGACAGTTGAGAAAATCATTCCCTCCATCCCTCCGCATAGCAAATCTTTCCGCGTCCTATCTTTCTGTTTCTTGGATCCGTTCCGGATTGAGAATCTTTATTTCGATACTGTGCGAACTTTATCTAAAAAGTTCATGGACATCCTGATCTTGATACCTACACACATGGACATTCATCGAAATATGGAATCGTATTGTGACCCATCCAACACAAAGATGGATTTATTCTTAGGCACTCGAGAATGGCGAGACAGATGGGTTGATCAGTCATATGGAATACGTCACTTTGGCAATTTTATCGTTCACGAGTATGGTTTGCAAATGAAGGGCTTGGGTTATATATACGACAGCCTCGATGATACAGTGCTTGTTAGGATGCCAAGGAGAAACATCCCGCTATACCGCCTCACATTTTTCAGCAGAAATGAAGTTGGCATGAAATTATGGAGAGAAGCAAAGCAATATACTGATGCTCAACTTCAGCTATTATGAGGGTCTTGTCGATGTCCCAGAATTCATCTATAGAGTGGACGGATTCAACTTGGAATCCTGTCACAGGGTGTGATAAGGTCAGTCAAGGGTGCGAGAACTGCTATGCTGAACGTATGGCCAGACGACTGAAAGCAATGGGTAATCTTCGTTATTCAAATGGATTTTCTGTTACTCTCCACCATGATTTGATCTCGGCACCGCTTCAATGGAAAAAACCTCGCCTAATATTCGTTAATTCTATGAGCGACCTTTTCCATAAATCTGTCCCGTTTGAGTTCATACAGAGTGTATTCTCAACAATGGTTGAAGCGCATCATCACATATTCCAAATTCTTACAAAAAGAAGTGCGAGATTACTCGAGCTTTCTTCAGAGTTACCATGGTCATCTAATATCTGGATGGGTGTTTCTGTTGAGAATGATGATACTTTATTCAGGATTGATCATTTAAGAGATGTCCCAGCGTATGTTCGGTTTCTTTCGTGTGAGCCCTTAATTGGCCCTCTGCAATATTTGAATCTTGATAGGATCGATTGGGTCATTGTGGGCGGCGAGTCTGGCCATGGAGCTCGCCCCATGAAGAAACAATGGGTTGAGGATATTCGTCTTCAGTGTGAAAAACGCAACGTTGCATTCTTCTTCAAGCAATGGGGGGGGGTTCGAAAGGATTTAACTGGCAGAAATCTTAATGGTCGCACATATGGCTGCTTGCCAGATGCAGCGTATTCTCATATTTCTTCATCCGACATCTTCACCTCAGTCGGGGCTTCTGCCTAACCATTCGCTGGAACCGACCCCACGGAGCAACGCCTTGCAGAGCGATCGACTTGGCTTGATAATCTTGAAGAGCAATCATAGTACCTGGCTTGGCGGGTCGGCTCAAAGCCGTTCTCCCCATCACGGGATACATTTTCAGCAGCCTTTCTGATGCTTCGGCAATGGGAATTGCCGAAGCCTATGGCATCGGGTTTCCAGCATCTATACGAGCATCAAAACCCTTAAACGAGTTCTGTTCGTGCGGGAATTCCGATTCTCGAACCAACTCAAACCGGAACCTAACTTAAGTTAGGTTCCGGCCCTAGGACTCTCAGTGTTCAACAGTTGAGTTTCTTCCAGCTTCGGCTGTTCCCCAAACAAGATTATCCCAACGTCGCCCCGATCCAATGGCCGACGTAGTGAGTTATGATTATCACCACCACGGCAATGAGCAGGTGCTCCCCCACTACCTTCCAGGCATTCTCCTTCTGCTCCTTGGCGATGTAAAGGGAGAAGATGGCCAGCATGGACAACCCCCAGGCGATGCTCACCACGATGGCCGTCGCAAGAGGGAATAACAGGATAGGAACGATGAAGGTCAAAGCAAACACCAACTTGGATAAGAAAGTAAAGACGGTCGACTCCCAGATCTCCCTGGTGCTGTGTCTGTTCTCGGATTCCTCAGAAACGTGAATGCCCAAAGCGTCGGAGAATGCATCAGCTATGGCAATCGTGAGTATGCCGCCCATAACCACCAGCTTCGAATGGGTGCCCGAATGCAGGCCCACCATCAGTCCCAGGGTCGTGATTATTCCGGAAGTCAAGCCAAAGCTAAGACCTGTTTTCAAAGAATGTCTCATTATAAAACTTTATCGCCTCCAACCTTAATAACGTTTGACTGCCGTGCGAAATCCGCGCATCCAATCTCCGTCGCTGGCGCAAGGTCGAAGGTTGCGGTTACGCTCACCCTTGGACGCTGCAATCCTTTGCTCAACCTCTTACCTGGTTCATTTCAGGCGCAACTTGATGTTTTGATACTCTTCTTCACCGTAAGCGAGCTTTCGATCCCCTAGCCCAAAAGACCGGACATGCTCCTCTACCTTCGCTATTCGGTCCGTGGTGGGAGGATGAGAAGCTAACAGTTGATCTACGAAACTGTGTTTTCTCCCCTTTTCCATCTCCTTGAATTTTCCAAAGAGCTGAACCATTCCCCGGGGATGATATCCTGCGTTGGTCATGTAGAGCGCGCCGTCGTAGTCTGCCTCGAACTCGTTCTTCCGGCTGTAGCCCTGCATTATCACGACGAAGCCGGCGCTGACTGCCTTTTGGGTTAACTCGCTTGACTCTCCTAATGCTATGGACAGGAGCACCTGCAGGCCTAGAACCTTCTGCAGTCTCTTTACGCTGTGCCTGGCCACCACATGTCCTATCTCGTGTGCCAGAACGCCGGCCAACTGAGCTTCATTGTCCATTGTCTTCAGCAGCCCGGTGTACACGTAAATGAATCCACCGGGACAGGCAAAGGCATTGATTTCAGGAGACTCCAGAACCTTGAAATGATACTCGACGTCTCTCCTGTCCGAGACTCCGGCGATTTCTTGACCCAGGCGGTTGACATAGTTCGCCAGCACCGAATCGTCGGTCACCTTTTGCTGCGACTCAATGTCCTTTACCAGACTCTCGCCGATCGACACCTCTTGCGAGGTGGATATCAAAATCAGGCTCCTCTTTCCACCTGGGCCCGTGGTGGCACAGCCGAGTAGCAGTAGGATAAGACAAGCGACGATCCATAAGTTAATGCGGGGCTTTTTCATAATCTTAATTATACCTCCCTCACTCGGTTCAGATCGATTTTGCCTCTTCTGCTCTCTACTGGTCAAGAAAAAAGGTCCTCCAGGGTCCTTTCGCCTTTTAGACTCCCGGCGACATTATACTACGTCTCGCCATTTTCTGCAAAGAAATCTTCAATATTTTCTGCCTGTTTACCAAATATGAGCAAAGTCTAACTCAATTAGGTGAAATCTTATCCTCCCACCCTTTGCTTGACCCGGCCGAAATGGCGGGTACTGGAAAGGCCAGCATGCCGCCGGAGATTCTGAGCCGCTCCGGGAGATACTGTCTTCGCCACACGTGGTAGAGTCACCTCTTCTGACTACGGTGAAGTGGTCGCGCACCAAAGTAAGGAGTTTCCCTATTACCTTTGCCTGCAAGAGGGGTGGACTCAGCCTACTTTCCTCATGGAGTTAGGTCGGTTAGTATATTCCTCTATTTTTATTTTAGTGTTGACATGGTAGGGATAACTGCCTATCATTCTTATCAGCTTGTTTCTTGGTCAAGCCTATGAAAAGAAAATATGTCCACCTTGGCAAAACTACTGAAGAGGCCCTCCAGATGGGCAGCAGAAAATCCAGAAGTCCGGTCGTTTTCACTGTAGAAGCAAAGGGGGCGTATGAGCAGGGAATTACGTTCTACGACATAGGATTAGTGGTTCTCACGGAAGTAGTACCGGCTAGTTTCGTCCAATCCGCTGATGAGTAAGGGTAGCAATCAAGCTATAAGGAGTCGAAACATGGATAGAGAAAAACCTTCGGTTGCCGAGAAAACAAAGAAGATGAACTTGAAAGGGATGTGGATACACGACTACGAGCAACTGCTTGGGGACTTAGGAGAGAAGCGATATAAAGCCCGACAGCTGGCCGCATGGATTTATGCCAGGGGAGCCACCGATTTCTCCGAAATGACTGAGCTTTCCAGAGACCTCCGGGAAAAGCTCAGCCAGATAGCCACCATTGATTGCATCCGCCAGGTCAAGAAACAGGTTTCACAGGTCGATTTATCCGAGAAGTTTCTCTTTGAGCTGTCGGATGGGGAGAAGGTCGAAACGGTCCTGATGTGGGAGGCAGACCGGGTTACCGTGTGCCTTTCCACTCAGGTGGGATGTCCGCTTGGCTGCACGTTCTGCGCCACCGGGCAGATGGGCTGCAAGAGGAACTTGACTGCCGGTGAGATTGTCGACCAGATCATTGCGCTGCGAGACAACCGCATCAACCACGTGGTACTGATGGGGATGGGAGAACCGCTCCTAAATTACGATGAGGTGCTCAAGGCCATAAGGATAATGAACAACGAGATGGGCTTCTCGTTTGCGGCAAAAAGAATCACCGTGTCCACTGCGGGCATTCCTGACATGATCGAGAAACTGGCTGAGGAGAACCTGAAGCTCAAATTGGCCATATCCTTGAACGCTCCCACGGATGCCAAAAGAAGCAAGCTCATGCCCATCAATAAAAAGCATCCCCTGAAGGAACTGCTTGCAGCCGTGAAAACCTTCCAGAAGAAGACAAAGAGAGGGGTCACCTTTGAGTACGTTCTGATAAGAGACGCCAACGACTCGGAGAAAGACGCCCTGGCGCTATCCAAGCTGGTCCAGGGCATCCGCTGCAAGATAAATCTGATCCCTTACAATCATGTTCCTGATCTGCCCTACCAGAGGCCGTCCGAGGAAAAGATAATTGCCTTCAGAAATTATCTCTATCCCCGCGCTCCCGCCGTCACCTTAAGGCGAAGCAAGGGCGAAGATATTCTGGCCGCCTGTGGACAACTGCGAGTTTAAACCTACGCGATCTCTGACCGACAGAATTCTCTTCGCTGCATGGGGATGCCTCACCCCGATGCAAACCAAAGCCACAGGCCCGTGTAGTCTTGGCAGACAGGTATCCAGTACCGGAAAACTCGAAAAAATCTCCCGCCCTTTCTCCCCCTCTCCACCACGTGGCGAGGGGAAAAGGGGTCAGGTCACAACGCGAATATGGTTTGAGAAAATCCAGCCCTTCTTGCCCCTATATGCTTCCACGCGATAATTCCCTGGTTGGCGAGTCGAATACTCTAAGGATCTCCCCTTCCTTTCCGATATCGATTTCCCATCGCAGAGAAGTTTAATCTTGCACTCTCGGGGAGTGCGCACCCGCAATCTGACCTCCCCTTTCAGCGAGACGTTGTCGCCCGCTCTGGCAAGCTTGCCTGCAACCTCGGCGCAAAACGAAAATCCCCTGGCGTCACCCCGACGATGGTTCGATATGAAAAGATGGCACTCCCTGATGGCCTCGATCACCTGCCTCTTGGCCTGTTCTTTGTCCGGGGAGAGAGGTTCTTTGAGAAGCAGGTGCATCCGCAGGGATTGAAACTGAACTTTGTAGGGAAAGATTATAAAGGTAACCGGTCCCAGCTTGTAGGGATGGGCATGCACATCCACCCCGCTGATTCCACACACCTTCCTTTCTGCGTTCAACGCATCCCATATTCTCAAGGTCTTGGCGGTGGGACTGGTCAGATACCTGCGGGGAGAGAGAAACATCTTGAGTTGATTCAACCGGTTGACCCCCTCCATCCATTCCGACATCTGATTCCATATCTCGATTCCGTCGAAACCTTCCGCGTCCCAGGCAGTCCAGGGAAAGGGCGGGAATTGTGGCAGGTCTCTGCTTTCGTCCGGGTGCGCGATGATTCCCAGGCCGCCCATCCGTTTTACGGCCGCAACATACTCTGCGGCGGGGAGATCCCCCGGCAGAACCTCGTTGACATCGAATGCCAGGAAGTGATTTACGTTGTCCGAATCGTGTATCTCGTATCCGATGAGCACAAAGGTCTCTCCGTGCCAACCCTCCATTCCGAGATGAAGGGAATTCAAGGTCATGTGGTCGGCAAACAGGAGAAAATCCAGCTCCAGCTTTTGCCCGATCTCGATTATCTCCCGGACCGATTTGCTGCCGTCCGAGTCAGTCGAATGAATGTGGGTGACGCCCACATACTCATGCCAACCCCATTTGTTCTCTGGATAGGACAAAATTACTCCTCCAGATGGGAATCGATCTCAGGTCTCTCGGCTCAACGCTCTTCTCTCGAACCTATCAGGAACCTTCAGCAATATAATAAGACCCGACACCATCATCAAGATCAGAATTGCCACGGCAAAACGATACTGAATGGTCAACATCACCTGATGAGAAAACCCAAAACCAAACCCTCTTAAGAGTGCAACCAGATTTTGAACCATCCAGTTGTCCGCCTTAAAGTAAAGAACCGCCGCCCCCCAAAGCAGTGGTCCCGCCACCGCGGCAACCTTTCCGGACAACGCATACAGACCAAAAAACTGACCCAGAGTCTCTCGGGGCACCAGCCCGGCCAAAAGGGGACGAGAAGCTGTCCAGGTGGATCCCAGGCAGATACCTATCAACGGTCCTGCGGCCCAGAAAATCGTCTTGTTGGCCGTTAACATGATCACCAATAAGGAGAATATCCACCCCAGGACAGCCAAAGTCAATGTTTTCTTTGGGCCGATCCAATCAGTGACGTATCCGCACAAAAACGATCCGATCACCGCAAACGTGGTGGCCACGATGAAAAACCAGATCTTCACCGAGTCGGGCAAGCCCATCACCACCTGGGCATAGACCGCCATGAAGATGATGATCGTGGCGATGGCATCTGAAAAAAGATAATAGGCTACGAGGAATCTCAACACCCCGGGAAATTTCCTGGTGTTGGCCAAGCCTTCCCAGACCCGCCTGAACGCCTCCTTGAACTTGATCCTTTCCAGATTCCGTGGTACGCGGTCCTTGACCCACAGGAATATTGGCAGGCTGAACAGAAGAAAAAGCAGCGCCGTGGGAATGAATGCGCTCTGCCTTCCGCCCTGGCTAAAAGAAAGCTCAAGGCCGAAGATGTGGCCGTCCACGAACGGTTTGACCAGAAGCAGCCCGGCGATGGCTCCCACGTATCCCAACCCCACACCCCAGCCGGAGACTTTCCCGATGCTTTCCGGCGTGCTCATCTGAGGAAGAAGGGCATTGTAGAAGACCAGCCCTCCCTCGAAACAATAATTGGCCAGGGCAAATAAGATCAACGCCACCAGGACCTTTGCGGTAACGTCGTTCATCGCACTGCTGGCTATCCCCAGAGCAAACGTTGCCAGGATGCATCCACCGGTTAGAATTGCCAGAGGGGGCATTCGTTTTCCCTTGGCGTCGGAGATGGCGCCCAGGGCCGGCATGGTTGCGGCAACCAGGAGCATGGAGACGGCATAGCTGATGCTGTAATATATGTCTTCCACCTTGTTGTCCACCACCAGCCACTGGGCGAAATACATGGTAACTATGTTCATGGAGAATATGGTGTTGGCAAAGTCGTAGATCGCCCAGCCGGCGACAGCTTTTTTGTCTGGTGGAAAAGACGCACTCATAGGATTCTGATGACGAAGCGGTGGGGTCAGCGTAAACGAGCCAACATCTCACCTTGTGGCGATCAATATTCCCAGGGCGATCCCCAGGACGTCTGCAACTATATCTTTATAGCTGAATCGTCCACGGGGAGCTTTCATGTCGTGGAGTTCTTTGCCCAGTCCCACGCTGAAGGTCAGGATGGCAGAGAAATATGCCGATGTCTCTTCTTTGTTATAGTAGAAATCTCGGAACACGCTGTATGAGACCCCCGACAGAAAAGTGCTGACCACCAGGTGTTCTGCTTTGTCCCGGGCAAACCATTTATCGGGAATCACGAGGGTGTCGGACTGAGGAGAATGAAAAGAGATGGAAACATCACAGTCTGTCTGGCCCCAGGAAAGCTGCACCAAAAGGGTTAGCCACACTAAGACAACAATAACTCTTTTCGCCTGAAGGTTTTTCATTACCATGTATGAACCATTCGCAGGGCTTGAATGCCCTGCCCTATTAGAGACGGTAGCCGCAAGCTTCAGGGTGCGAGAACGGCCGCTATGCCAGAGTCGGGGGGCGACCAGGTGACCAGAGTAGCCTCAACCTATAGCCCCAGTTCTTCATCAATGCTTTGCATTCCCTCCAAAGCCAGCTTTACGAACTCCTCTAAAGAGAGTCCGATCTTTTCACAGGTTTTGATATCTTCTCTGCTTGCACCTGCCGCAAATCTCTTTTCCTTGAATCTATTTAAAACGAACTCAACGTTGACGTTTTTCAACTTCTTGGTGGGATGCATCAACGCAGCGGCCACTATCAATCCGCTCAATGGATCACCGGCAAAGAGCGTCCAGTCCATCTTGGATTGCGGTTCCACCTTGCGCGGGTGAGCCTTGATGGCATGGAGTATCCTCTCATCCAGATCGTAATCTTTCAGCCACTCGCAGGTCAGAAGTGAATGCCGATCAAAGTCGTTGATCGTCTCATCGTAGTCCAGATCGTGCAGAAGACCGGTCAGGCTCCACATCCCCACATCCTCGTTGAAGTGCTCGGCCACCTTCTTCATGATTGCCTCCACCGCCAACATGTGCTTGACCAGATTTTTTCCCTTAACCTTAGATTTTACTAGATTCAAAGCCTCTTCCCTCTTCATTTATTACCTCGCTTCTTGCTAGAATGTCTGCCTAATACAGTTTTTTATTTGTCTTAAAGTCAATTCACCAAGCCCAATGAATTGGGCAGCTACAAATTCCTTTGCTACAATATGTGCAAGTGTGCTTCTGCCGAAGCAAAACTTGCTTCAATCGAAGAACTCCCAGTAGAATCCCCACCAAAAGCTTCTCCCCGGCATGGGATAGTCGCCCATTGACCGGTAAACCTCGTCGGTGATGTTACGAACCCCGTAGTAGAAATGAAAATCCAAAAATCGAATGCTTATTTTGCCATTCAATATAGCTACTCCCGGCTCCCTGCCCTGTTCGTATTCCTCCATGAATTGTTCGGATAAGACGTTGGTCTCCAGTCTCAGCTTCACCCCGATCTCCTTTTTCAGAAACTCATCTTCAAATTGCAGGTAAGCGAAAAGGGAGTGATCGGGTGAAAAAGGCAGCCGCACTTTTCTGTCGGAGTCTTTGCCTCTCTTGAGACTGTAGGAAACGTATGAGCTCACGTGATTGAAAAACTCAAGTCGTAGATCAACGTTAGCTCCCCAGATTTCCGCCTCGGAGTTCACCGGCTGGAAGTGTCCAAAATACACGCTCGTGTCAACGTTCGACCAGAAAATGAAATCGTTGATCCTGGAGCCAAACAGGTAGGCGCTCATCTGGCAGTTTCCCTTCTGCACGCTTGCTCCCAGGTCGACCGTAAGACATTCCTGCGCCTTTAGCTCACTGCTTCCCTGTTCCATGTAGTCTGCGACGGTATCTCTGAAGGCGACAGAAAAAGCAGGCCAATGCCTGTCCATCAGAGTGGGATAGCCGACAGATCTTCCTATAATAGCGAACACCTTGATGTCCTCTGCAACACGATGCGATACCCCGACGCACCCGGAGACACCGGCGTCCAATCCTTTTTCCTTGTCCAGGCTGGAGCCAAGCAGCAACGTGGTGGTTGGACGCAACTCGATCAGATCTGTTACCGAAAGACGGCCGGCGTTAACCGCGTCCTTCGCTGTTAACGATTCGAGGCTTTTTCTCTCCACCCGGCCCTCAATCTTGACGTGATGCATGCCCCGGAACTTCAGAGTCCGGGTTGCGGCCAGGTTAAACGTCCGCTCGATCTTCTTGCTTTCGAAGCCGTACGATGCGCTCTTCACCTCCTGATTTTGCTTATCGTATCGGAGACTCAGAGTCGAGGACGAATTCTCCTTTCCCTGCATAATCAGAGAGCCGACTGCTCCCCAGTTATTAACCTTCTTTCTGGGGTCACGAAAACTTGCGTCCGGGAAGAGAGGGAGTCCCATCTTGGTCCTGTTTTGATAAGCGGCAACTCTGAGATGGATTCTCCGGGCCAGGTTGACGGTGGTTTTCCCCCAGAGGAACGAACCATCGTAATCAGAGTTGGCCAGACGACCGTTTGACTTTTTGAACTCCGTGGTAAGGTAGAACTCTGCCCGGGAGGTGAGTCCTCTGCCCAACTCAACCCGTGTTCTATAAGATCCATCAGGACCTCTGCTCGTCGCCACTTCTGAACGTGGCCCGACACCATCGAAATCCCTGGTGACGACATTCATTCCCACGGCTCCCAATCCTTGTCCCCACAGGTTAGCTACTCCCAGAGGCAAGAATTCCACTCTCGAGATGTTGGAGAGAGAAAGGGAGTTCAAGTCCAGATATCCCCGTTGAGGAAAATAGAGATCCTGTTGCTCATATGGATTACCATCTACGAAGATGTTAATTCCCCGAATATTGCCGCAGAAGGAAGCCATTTCAGGCTGCCCCCACGACCCCACCCCAACCACATCCGCCAAGCTTCGCATCTCGAGAAGCTCACCGACGCTCTCCGCAGCGGAATTCTTGATATCGTCGGAAGTAATTCCGTTCCCCAGAGAAAAACGACTTACGATCTCCTCTCTGAACCCATCCTCTTTTGCAATCCACCCGGAGTCGATCATAGAAGCCGAATCATATGCTTCTACTTCTGCAGGCAAGCCAAGTGAGTCTGACTCCGATGTCTCGAGAGAGTTGTGGGGTTGGGGAAATGCTGTGGAGCAAAATAGAAAAACGAAAAGGATGAGTGGTAGTTTATTTCTCAATCAAGTTCCCTTCGAGATAGACTTCCCTTCCTTGAGCAGCCTCTCCACCGCCTCTATCACCATGTCAGGTTCGATTAGGTCCATGCAGAATCTGGACCTCTTGCCGCACCTCTTTTCAC
Organism: uncultured bacterium; assembly: GCA_965369445.1. GTDB lineage: Bacteria > Zixibacteria > MSB-5A5 > MSB-5A5 > SM1-73 > SM23-73-3. Next base: position 16,503 of record CBDUQU010000048.1, read on the forward strand.
CATGCAGGCTACAAGGACTGCACTTCACGTCGGCGCAAAGCACCACGTCCCTTGAGCCAACCGGAGCAAAGCCAAGCTTCGGGTGGGTGGGGCCGAATATCGCCACCACCGGCACCCCCAGGGCCGATGCAATGTGCATCGGTCCCGAATCATTGGTGATGAAACAATCGCATCGCTTGATCAGGCTCAAAACCTTCCCCAGGGGGAGACCAACCACTTTGACCAGCCTGTCGTCCGGGACATCTTTCCCTATTTCTCCAATCAGCTTCGCTTCACTTTCATCACCCAGCAGCAGGATCTTGTATCCCGGGGTTTCAGCCAAGCTTCGGCATACCCGGGCGAATTTCTCTTCATCCCACCTCTTGGTGTCCCACTTGGCGCCCGGATGCACTCCCACCACAATATCATCTTTTTTTACCTGCTGTTCAAGCAGAAAATGATCCGAGAAGTCTACATCCTCTGGATTCAGAAAAACCAGGATGCGGTTTTCCGTTGTGTTCACGTTGAGCTGTTTTAAAACTTCAAGATAAGAATTTACCGTGCTGACCGGTCTGGTTTTGAGGAATTTGAAATGAACCATCAGGAATCGGGACAGCCAACGCTTGCGGGATTTTAGCTTGACTCTGGATTTGACCAAGTGGCGAATGAGGAAACTCCGCAGATTAGCATGAAGATCGACCAGCAGATCGAAATCGTGAGATCGCAACTCGGAGATCAGGCTCATAAATCCAGAGAGACCTCTGTCTTTTCCCGCGGGATCGAACTCCACCAAAGAAAAGATTCGGGGATCATTTCTCAACAGGTCACCGTATCGAGCCTTGGTGAGGAAGAATAGCTCTGAGTGGGGAAACTTGGCTTTAAGCGCGCCGATCACCGGCGTGGTTAGTATCACATCTCCTAAGGAGCTGAGACGAATGATCAAGATTCTCTTCATCTCTTTCTGCATGGTTCGGTCTGTTCCGGCAGATCGGCGAAAAAAGGCACGTCACGTCATGACCTTGTGACTGCTGGGCTCATCGCACAAAGACCAGAAAGAAAAGTCCCACGGCGAAACAATAGTACGCGAAATACTGGAATTTTCCCTTTCTAATCACCTTTAAGAGAAACTTGATGGCCACATATCCGACGGCAAATGCAGTCACTGCACCGGCGAGGTAAATGCCCAAATCGTGACCTGGATTGGCGTAACTTGACACTTCTTTCAACTCCACCAGTGAGGCTCCCAGAATGGCGGGCAGGGAGAGAAGAAAAGAGAACTCTGCTGCCCTGGACCTGTCCACCCCAGCGTAAATCGCCGTGCTTATGGTGAGACCGGAACGGGAGATGCCGGGAAGCATGGCCAAAGCCTGAGCCAAGCCCACCAACAATGTATTACCTAAATTAAACCTTCCGCGTCCCGCCTTGAAGAACTGTGTCAGAAACAAGGTCGTGCCGGTAAACAGCAACATAAGAGAAACCAAGAGGATTGAAGAGAAGCTCGCTTCTACGTAACTTTTGAAGAGAAGCCCAGCTACCCCGGCCGGAATCGACCCGACCATGATCATCCGGAACAGATGCCAATCTTCATCTCCTGTCCCGGCGGCTCCACCTTTAAGAAGTGATTTAGCTTTAAGCCAAACCGCCCTGGCCATCGACTTAATCTTACGTCTGAAGACCACTACCACGGAGAGAAAAGTTCCCAAATGGAGAAAAACCTCAAAGCTGATATCGTCAAACTTGACCTTGAGGAGGTACTCGCCCAGAACCAGGTGCCCGGAACTGGAGATGGGAAGAAATTCTGTCAGGCCCTGAACGATTCCCAGGATAATAGCTTCAAGCAGGGTCAAGAAACTCCTCACTCAAATGCGGTGACCTTATCGAATTCTTCAAAAAAAAGCTCCGGCAATCCAGAGCTTCTTTCGGTCTCCTCACACAGGGGTTTTAGAAGACACTGTAGTTTACTCCTGCGATAAAACCCACGTTGTCGTCTATCTGCAGTTCTCCGACTAAAGACAGATCCGGCCAGAGCTTGAGCTCTGCCCCTAGGGCCAGAGCCGCGCCCATGTCACTCTGCGTCCTTCGCTTCTGATTCTCCGACCCGCCAAACGATCTGCTCGAGCTCTCCCGCTCCCACCTTAGGTTGAGCCGGCCGTAAGGGGTCACACTCTTCGCCTGGTCATATTGGATCTGGTAGGATGCCACCACATTCCCTCCCAAGGAGAAGATGCTGTGATCCGGGATCTTCAGATGTTCTGTCCCGCCGCCGACGGAAATGTCCAACACGTCTCCCGTGCGTTGCTCCATGAACCAGTATTTGACATCCGCACCCACGGTAAGCCCGGCGTCTCTTGTTCCATCCCCCGGGTCATGATCTATCATCCCCATCTTCAGACCCAGGTCAACATACCTGAGTACGCCGTAACGAAACTGGCCGAACAGACATAGGGTTCTTTGATAGACGCCCAGGTACGCCCCCAACAGAGCCTCACCCTTATTCACCGTTGGCGCCGGAGTGAGCTGGCCCAGAAACTGAGCCGGGGCAGAAGAGACCGAAAAAAGGATCACTGCTACAGTTGCCAGAAGAGTCTTTTTCATCGTCATCCTCCTATGATCAGATCATGGCAGCTAAAATTATAACATACGGCTTTTGATTTGTCAACCTCAGTTGCTGCTGGTTTTGAAAAACCCGTTCAGCCAAGCCTCCAGTCAGCCAAGTGCTTTTCCTGATCCCATGGTCTGATGATGGCCCTTTCCGGGCGGAGAGTCTAACTCACCATCGGCCTTTCTGCCGCATCCTGCCAACCCTTATGGAAACTTGAAGGTAAGGCCAGCCAGGATGGTGGTATATCGGGTGGGTTTGTTCTCTGTCTGTATGGAGGTATACCTGGCCTCAGCCAGAAACTCCAGCGGAAAGGCGGGAGTGGATATAAAAACCCCCCCTAGCGCGTGGAATCCCATCTTGCTCTGGTCAGGCACAGGTAGCGAATAATCCTTATAGGAAATCTCGTAAACCAAATTGTGTATCCCGACGCCGCCTCCTATGTAAGGCTTTACCACCGGTACGGAGAATATGTACTTGGCGCTGCCGTTCAAGGAGATGTGCCTTATGGAAAAATCCGTTTTGACGGTGTCTTCGTCAAGAGCCAGTCTGATTTCCTTCTTCTTCCAGGCATATTCCGCCGACACCTCGAAGTGCAAAACGCGCAGCGTTCCGATCTTAAGATGCACTCCCACCATTGGCATCTCTTTGAGCCAGTCCTGATCCATGGCCAGGATTGTATCTAAATTATCATTCTTGTAATTCTGCAACATCCCTCCTCTTATGCCCAAGCCTAAGCCGGTCAGGCCCCAAGCCGAGTTGCAGAAGAACAGAAACAGAAAAAACCATAAAGGAAAGATTTTTTTCATCATCTCCGCCTCTACTTGGTTAGGTATTAACATTGACCACCTGAGTATCCATTATTTCAATCCCAAGAATCCTATCATTCTGCCCGCATCCTCTTTCTCACGCCGGTAAGAATGGTACAACTGCTCCTCGCAATGGGTGCAGTCGGCGACGACGAATATCTTATCCTCTTC
>CBDUQU010000049.1:0-19894 GCA_965369445.1 uncultured bacterium
GTAGTGTCCTCACCTGCCATAGAGGGTGGTGTGGTCTATTTTGGGAGCGAGGACGATCATCTCTATGCGGTAGACGTCCAAACAGGAGAGCTAAAGTGGAAGTTTAAAACAGAAGACTGGGTGATGTCTTCTCCTGCTATAGCCGACAGTGTCGTGTATTTTGGAAGCTGGGATGGTCATCTCTATGCGGTAGACGTCCAGACTGGACAGGAAAAATGGAGGTTCAAAACAGCAGATGATGTAGTGTCCTCACCTGCCATAGAGGGTGGTGTGGTCTATTTTGGGAGCGGGGACGGTCATCTCTATGCGGTGCGGTGTTCTGAGCATTTCGACAAATAAAAAAGAGGAGAATTATGGAGTGCATCCATTTGGATGCTTGGTTCGGGAATTCCAATTCCCGTATCAACTTTAAAAGGGAATCGCTGATATACTCAATCACATCTCGCAGATTTTAGACATCCAGGGAGAGAATCCATTCAAGATCAGAGCATACATCAAAGCGGCTCAAACCATCGATACGCTGGTACTATATAACATCTCCTGCGGTATGCTAGTGTTCTCCACCAGCTTCAACCCGGCGGACAGCCTCATTCTTCCCGGCGATAGCCTTCAGATTACGGTCTCTTTTTCACCATCAGACACAACCACTGTTCTTGATACTTTGCGAATCGCCAATAATGACCACCTATGTGAAGTGGAGCTTATCGGTAAGGGAAGGGGATCCAATTGGGTCCGTGAGGATGCTTCTGCTGAAATACCAAAAGAATACGCTCTCAGACCGGCGTATCCAAATCCTTTCAACCCTGTTACCACCATTGGATTTGATTTGCCCAAAGCAAGCGAGGTGATGTTGAAAATCTACAATATTCTGGGACAGGAAGTTGCCGCTTCTGCCTTCGGAAGATTGCCCGCCGGGAAATATGAGTACCTCCGACAAGCCAACGGTCTGGCCAGCGGCCTTTATTTCTACAGGATTGAGGCGGGTGAATTTGTTCAGACCAAGAAGATGGTGATGATGAAATAGAAAGCCTGTTAGGTCAGGGGACCCGACAGGCACAGTAAGAGAGTTTGTAGCCGCAGGCTTTCCCGCCTTTGGCGGGATGCGCGTGTGGCGCATAGCCTGCGCTCTCGAACACCGCGCAGCCTAAAGAGTGCGGCTACCACACATCCGGATTGTTGAAATGGTTGAGACTTTCCTGTCCTTTTTCGTAGAAGAAAGACCAGACACTGTTTTTGTCTGGATGCGCCGAATCTTTAACCTTGAACTCTGAACTCTAAACTCTAAACGCCTTTAATCATATGATGCCATCAAAACAATATCTCCCCCTGCAGAACGTCGCTCTTCCCTTCGTGGCCGTGGCTGCGGCTACGGCCTTTCTGTACTTCGCCAGCCCCATCGTGATACCGATCATTATCGCGGTTTCGCTGGCCTACATCCTAAGCCCGGCTATCTCCCTTTTGAGAAAAATTAAAATCCCTCATGCTCTGGCCGTGATATTGGTCTTGATAATCAGCTTTTTCATCATCGGAGTCATCGGATACTTCCTCTTCGGGCAGGTGAATAGTCTCATTCAGGAGCTCCCCTCCTATTGGAATACCATAGTCGAGTATTCCGGGGAACTTCTCAACCAGTACCAGGAGTTCTTTCCGCAGGCACGGGATCTGGATTGGAGCAGTCTTCAACTCCAGGATTTCTCGGGGGTGACCAAATACCTTTTCCGGGGAATAAGCTCCACCTTATCTTTTCTGTTCAGTCTTCTTTTGGTTTTGTTCTTGACCTTCTTTATTCTAAACGACCAGGGCTTGCTGAAAGAAAAGCTGATCCGGGCCTTCAGCAGGACCAAGGAGGAGACCGGGACCGAGATATTGGGGGAGATAAACCAGCAGATTCGCGGTTTTCTTTTGATCAAGTTCGGCACCTCCTTTGCACTGGCGGTGATCTTCACCATTGGGCTTCTGATCATCGGAGTCGACTACGCTTATATCTGGGGACCCTTAGCCGGAATGCTGAACATGATTCCCTATGTGGGACCCATAATCGGCGCCATACCGCCGTTGATAATGGCGGCGGTGCAGTTTAAGGCCCTGATGCCGGTGATCTGGGTACTCATTCTGTTTTTGGTATTTCAGAACCTGGAAGGAAACGTAATCACTCCCAAGCTGATGGGAGATAAACTGAACTTAAGTCCCCTGGCGGTCCTGGTTTCCGTGATGTTCTGGACCTGGTTGTGGGGCGCCATCGGGATAATTTTGGCCATTCCCATCACGGCTTCGGTCAAGGTGATCTGCGACCGGGTGGAGGCTCTTCAACCAATAGGAATCCTTCTGGGAGGAAAAGGGGATTAACGACCTGTAGGGGCGAACCTTCAGGGCTTGTAGAAGGAGCTACATTTTGGGGCGGGATAAATTCCCGCCCCTATGGGACACAATTACTTATCATCCATAGAGCAGGGCATTCAGCCCTGCTAAAACGGTTTTTCAACAGGCCCTTTAAGTCCGGTCCAACTCGTATCTGCGCGCAATCAAACAGAAATCAAGAAACAGTGAAATCATGTCACTCCTATCTTTCTTAGCCAGAGTCACCTCCTCTCCCTTCTATTCAATCCTGCGGGGAAAGGCGCTCTTCTTCAAAACCTGGATGAAGGAGACTTTTCTTCACACCTTCTACCGGGATAACTGTGGTCTGATGGCCGCGGCTATCTCCTTTTACGCCATCCTCTCCGTGCTGCCTATCTTCCTGCTTTTCATGTCGGTCTCGGGATACGTCCTGCATTCGTCCACGCAGGCGTTTGAGGCGGTGACCAGCCTGCTGCTGAAGACCTTTCCTGCCTCAACCGCGGCGGTCTTCAGCATCTTATCCGATCTTATCCAGCGAAAGACCGTCTTCGGATTGATTGGATTGGCCGGTTTGATTTGGACGGCATCGCGGATATTCTCCGCGGTGGAGAATTCCATGAACATCGTCTGGAAGGTCAGGAGAGGAAGAGCCTACTGGCACAGCAAGTTTCTCTCTTTGCTCTTAGTGCCCATCTCGGTTTTGATCATGCTCTCGTCTCTTGCCTTCACGGTCTCTTACACCGTCGCAAAGGATTTTAAGATCCCATTGATTGGACTGAAGGTGAGCGAGGCGGCCTTCATGAGCAAACTGTTTGCCGTCCTCATGCCCTTGGTCTTAGGCTTTCTGCTGTTCTTTTTGATCTACAAGATCATACCCTATCGAAAGATCGACAACCGGGCAGCCTTGATAGGGGCTATCTGTGCCAGCGTCATGTGGGAGGTGGCCAAACTCCTGTTTGACATCTACATCAGGAACTACGCCAACTTTCAGCAGATCTACGGGTCGTTCGGAACCTTGGTGGTGATGTGTTTTTGGATATATTACTCCGCTTTCATAGTTTTAATCGGAGCGGAGATCGGCTCCAATTATGAGGAGACCAAGAGAGTCCGGTAGCTCTGTAGGTCGGGCTGTCGTCAGACTGCCCGACAATCAGCTCACCATCCACCTCGCTTCCCTATTGGGTCCCGACACAACATAATTCTTGACAAAATCGCATAAATATCTATTATGAATAATGCGAACACAGTGGATTTCAGAAATCGGGCTTTAAAGGGCGTGCTGAGAAAGCGGTTTTGCGTTTTGGAGCTTCGGTTTTGGAGTGCGAAAGCTCGCTTTCGCGGTTTTGGCTGTGAAGTGCAAAAGCTTGTTGGAACAAAGCGTCCGGACGGACGCCCGTCTGGGTGGAAATCCCGCGTGCGGGGCTTTTGCGGTTTTAAGATGCCCGTGTTTTACACCTTGGCGGGAATGTAGCGATGAAACAAACAGATTTCTCCCAGCAAATCAATATTTCAGAGGGGGTTTCATGCTTGAATTCGTAGGCGACGCAATCTGCCTGAGCGGTCTAGCGGGAACTAAGTTGAAATGTGATGTGATTGCTTCTTACTACCCCTTTTGGTGGAGTATTACTTCGGGCGGCCCAAACAAGAAACACTCATACAAAACAGCTATAGTCGAGCTGCATGCTGGCACTGGTGAAGTATACATTAAAGATCTGAAACAAGTAGTTCTAGGATCATCTGGCCACGCCTTGGAACTCAAAGCATTCAAAGCTCCCATGACCCATAATTTAAAAGTAGTTCTTGTCGAAGAGAACTCGGAATGTTGCTTGCATTTGAAGAACGTAGTAAAAAGGAGATGGTCACAAATTCCGGCAGAGAGAATTGAAGGGCCGTGGGCTGGGAGTATTTCTAACAATGTTCATCTTCTTAATCAAACTCTCGACGAAGCTCTAGCAAAAGTGAGCCAAATCCGTGGTAATGTAATCTATTTTTTCGATCCTCTAAGAAGCGTTGAGTGGACCGCAGTGGAGAAAGTTGCAAGCAGCAGAATAAGAAGTTTCTATCAAACGGCGACCGAATTTATTATATTCTTGTTCACATCAGACTGGTTTCTGGGGAGAGACGGTTTCTCTCCATTACCAAATCATCAAGACGAAGAAGAATGGTCAGAGGACGAAAAACAGACCATTGCCGAAGCCGATGCTTTCTTTGGGGATACTTCGTGGAGAAATAGTCTTCTCTGCAATAAACCGGTCGACAGCAAAGAGAAAGCCTTAATCCAGATGTACAAGACAAAACTCAGAAAATGGTTCAGATATATTCTTCCGTTGCCTTTCAACCCGAAAAAAGACCAATTGTTTCACTTGGTTATTTGTTCGAATTATGAAGCGGGAGTTCGAATGAATAGACAGTTTTATTCGTCTATAACGAAGAATCCTGTTTATTCACCGGATTCAAAAAAAGCATTTGGGATTTTCAAACGCCTATACCCCGAGATGTTTAAAGGCCTATCGGGAAATAAACGACCATTACCATGGAAAGTGCTTTGGAAAGTAATAGCGGGGCATGAGGATGGTGTATGCGACAAGAAGTGTAGGGATCTTGAAGGACTAGATAATGATATTAGTAAGATTCAGGACTCGCTGGATTGGCTTCGCTTGCAAGGTTATCTCGATCCATGTCCATCATCACATCATTGGGCAGAGCACAATCCACAATATGTATTAAACTGGAACATAGTTAAGGCAAAGTTGGGAGTCACTCAACCCAAAGAGTTTCAACCAGTTTCTCAAGAACAGATATTACAAAGAACTGTTGGATGTTAAGGGAGGGAAAAATTGAAGAAGACTTCTGCCCCCTCGTCTAATAGAAAAGTCACTGCGGGTACCCGCGAATGGGCTGATCATAATGTGAATTGCATAATAGGTTGTCTAAATGACTGCAGATATTGCTATGCAAAATTAATGGCAAGAAGATTTCGAAGAGCAACATACGAAAGTTGGTCGACCATGAGGATTAGAGACGGCGTTCTCAAAAGATCCTTTGGCAAAATGGTAGGTCGGGTAATGTTTCCAAGTTCTCACGATATTGTTGAAATTCCGGACATCAGAGAGGCCTGTCTCGTTACTTTGGGTAAACTGCTTGAAAGCGACAATGAGGTATTGGTGACGACAAAACCCAGGTTCTCTATTATTCAGCAAATCGATAAGCTTTATTCCAGCTACAAAAAAAACCTCCAATTTCGCTTCACAATTACGTCAACAGATGACAATCTGTTACGATTTTGGGAGCCTAATGCCCCGCTGTTTGAGGAGAGATTAGAATCCCTGAAATATGCATTCGGTAGAAAATATAGAACCAGCGTATCCATAGAGCCATTTCTCGACCGCAAACCTCAGGTTCTGGTGACCAAAGTTGAACCGTTCTGTACAGAGTCCATATGGGTTGGGAAGATGAACTATATTCCGTCCGAATCAACCTTGTCAGATGATGAATATCCATACTATTATGAGGTTCGTAGAAACTATGAAATCAACCACTTATTCCAAATCTATAATGATTTAAAAAAACTCAAAAAGATTAGATTCAAAGACAGCGTGATCATCAAACTATCAAATCATGATTTGCCGGTGTGCCCCGCCCGGCGTGCCTCCCGACTTGCGTTGGGTTGAGATTCTTGTTCGCTGTGGCCGCGTCCGCGACACATACGGGAACAGACGAGGTCTCCCTTACTACTTGGTAGGTCAGGTCCCCTGCGCCCAGACGCCCGGGCGGGCCCGTCTGGGGGCTCGTCCGAGCACCTGACACCAATGTAAGTCAGGACCACTGGTGTTGACATACACGGTAGGTAGTAGGACAGACATTCCTATCTATCTATATCAACACAAAGATAGTCAGCAAACGTAAAAAAGCTGGAGCAGAAGATTAACCAGATAGTATGAGCTCCATTACTTGACAAAAGGGGAGATGAGAATAGCAGAAAACACGATAAAGTGGAAATGGATTTACGGGATATTAAAGAACTATACTATATTACTGACATAAAGAATGTCGCTTCGATCATGCGCCACGGTATTATTTCGCATAATGAAGCGCGTGGAATTCTTCATCGCTCCATTGCAGAAAAAGGTGTTCAAGAGCGTAGAAAAAACAAAAGGATTCCCGGAACCAAAGAAGACTTGCATGATTACGCGAACTTATATTTTGATGCCCACAATCCTATGTTAAGCGCCAGAAGAGATATGAATGATTCAATTTGTATTTTGAGAATCAAAAAGGATGTTTTATCTTTGACCGGCGTTATTGTCACAGACCAAAACGCAAGTCGTGCCTGTTGGTTTAAGCCAGCAAGCGAAGGGTTGCCCTTATTGAAACATGAAGAGATTTTTGCCGAATTCTGGATCAAAGCAGACGACCCCGTAGAAGAATACAGGTTGAAAGGAATAAAGTGCGCTGAGGGATTAATACCCAAGTTTGTTGATTCTTCTTATATTTTTTCGGCATACGTAGCCAACGAAACTGCGCTGAAAAGCTTTAGGGAGGTTTGTAGTTTGTCCGTAAAGATCAAGCGAGATCTGTTTTTTTAGAAGGAGGCTCTCATGAAAGCTCTAATTGGCGACATTTTCAATTCTAAAGCACAAACATTGGTAAATACTGTCAACTGTGTTGGGATTATGGGGAAAGGGATTGCGGCTGAGTTTAAGAAGCGTTATACCGACATGTATGAGGATTACCTCTTGCGATGCAAAAAGAGCGAAATTAAACCCGGAGTTCCCTATTTGTTCAAATCGTCGCTTTTCTCCCCGCAGATAATAAATTTTCCTACGAAAAGTCACTGGCGTGCGGCTTCTCGGGTCGAGGATATTGAAAAAGGATTGAAGATGCTTGTGTCAAATTACAGGGAATGGGGCGTGAAATCTATAGCCGTTCCTCCCTTAGGATGTGGAAGTGGGCAATTGCTATGGGAAACGGTTGGGCCTTTGATTTACAAATATCTTTCCAAATTGGATGTCCCGGTTGAATTGTATGCCCCGTACGGCACCCCTCCTGTGCAATTGACAAAAAGCTTCCTCGCCCTCGAGCCCGATTCAAAGCAATCAAGATCGGGTGAGCCCATTCTGCATAAGATAGAACCAGCTTGGGTCGCCTTGATCGAGATAATCTATCGTCTTCAAAAACAGGTTTATCATGTGGCAGTTGGCCGGACTATTTTCCAGAAGATAGCGTATGTCGCAACAGCTTTGGGTATTCCTACTGGGCTGGAGTATGTGCGCGGATCATACGGTCCTTATTGCCGGGCGTTGGATGATGTTAAGAAACGATTATCTAACGCTGGATTGTTGCAGGAAGAAAGACTCGGATCCATGTTTCAGGTTGTGCCGGGATTGGCTTATGAGAAGAATCGTTTGAAATACCAGGATAACTTTCAAAAATGGGACGAGCTAATTGACAAAACAGTCGATCTCTTCCTGCGGTTGGATACCAACAAAGCCGAAATTGTCGCAACAGTGCTTTTTGCAGAACGGACGATGAATAAAAGCAATATCTCAGAGAATGATGTTCTTCAGGAAGTTATGAAGTGGAAACAAAAACGTCGCCCCCCCTTGGAAGAAAAGGAAGTTGCTGAGACCATACGAAATTTGGGGGTATTGAGGTGGTTTACCTTAAAACCATCAGCAGACTTGCCCATAGAAGATGATTGGGCAGTTCATAAGCGAGGGGCCCTGGGCACCTGACACCAAGATAAAACCCCACTCTCATACCTAGCGCGCAGTCTCTCTTACCGACAGAAGCAAATTCGCCATAACTTAAATGGTGAAAAGGATGTCTCCACCCTTTAATGGGGAGACGAATGTCTTTTGCATGCACAGAACCCTGCCTTAAGGGAGAAGAAGAATCATATGAACCATGTATTTGATACCGAGGATGAAGGACAGGACTCCACGCAATTGAAGTTCCTGGAAACCTTGATCGACAAGCTCATTAAAAGATTGGAAGAAGACTCTTATAAGCCTAAAGTCCAGGATGCCATAAAAGCTATCCAGCTTAAGCAAGCGGTGGTTAAGACCTCGGAAGTTGAACGGAGTGAAACCCGTAGGGCCGAAAAGATGTTTTGGCAGGAAATAGAAGCAATAAGAAGAGACGAATTGCCAAAGCTTTATCCACAAACCCTCAGCCTGGAAGCTCAAATTCTAAGCGCTATCATAGGTCTTAAACATCTGGTAAGAAATGGCATCCTTCCGGTTAAAATCATTACCGATCTCAAGACCCAGAATTCGGGCACTTTCAATCAAGGCAGATCCAAAGAAAGCCGGCTCAGTTATTGCCGCATTGGCCACCTCCTTTCCACCATGGGATTCAGAAAGGCGAAAACCCATGCCGGAACCTGCGCCATTCTCTGGGATGATAATCTTCTATCTCAACCTATGACTTCGAATGATGAAAAAAAGCAAAAACAAAGTCCAGTAAGTCCAGTATGTCCAGCAAGTCCGGCGCTCTCAAGTTTTCACTGAAGGTTTCTTAGCCCGTAGGCTTGTCCGCTCGGCTACCAACTACCGAGAAATGACTCTTATCCCTTCCCTTTTGAATAACGCCGTGGTCACGCCGTCGCCTTTGGCCAAACTCCCTTTCCTCTTGATCTGGCCACATCCACAGGAGGGGCTTCTCTGCTTCATCAAAGCCTTCTTCACCTTGAATTTCTTTGCGATCTTCAAGGAGGCGAAGGCGCCCCGCAGGAGGAAGGGAGTCATATCCTCACCGCTGCCGGAGATGACCCCGGCGGCGCACGAGAGAACGTCCTCTCCCCCTCCCTGGGTTATCTCAACCGGTTGTCGTGGAATCGACAGGCCGCCTAAAACCTCAGGACAGACGGGCACGGCCCTTCGCATTCGTACCAGTTTCTCCACCTTGGGGTCTCTGGAGCTCTTTCCGTTAAAGCGGCAGGGGATGCCGCAAAGACACGCAGATACTAAATACTCGACCTTACCGTTCATCGTGTGTCGCTGACTTTTGGGGAAGTAAAAAAAACCTCGATCTTTTTATCGAGGTTGTCTCATATAATCACTTTCCGCTCAAGGATCAGTCCACCACATATTCACTGCCCAGAAAATACTTGAGTGGATTTCTGGCGCGGCCCTGATAGTGAACCTCGTAGTGAAGATGAGGCCCGGTGGAGTAACCGGTATTCCCCACCGCCCCGATGATCTGCCCTCTGGTCAGGTGCTGGCCGCGCTTCACCGAGATGCGAGACAGGTGAGCATAAACGGTCTTGTAGCCATAACCGTGGTTTATCTCCACCAGCTTGCCCAGACCGACGTCCCTTCTCACCTTGTTCACCACGCCGTCGGCCGTAACGTATACTGGTGTGCCAATGTCTGCGGCCAGATCCACTCCCCGGTGAAGAGTCCTTCTGCCGGTGAAGGGGTCAACCCTCATTCCGAATCCACAGCTTAAGTATCCGGTCGAGGGTCTGATGGAGGGAGTACGGTCGAGAGTCTTTTTTCTCTCGGATAAGCTGGAGTATATCTGCTCGAAATTATCCTTCTCGAATCTGGCCTGCCTTAAAAGCTTGTCCAGTTGAGTCTCGGCAACGTATAGCCGCTCTAAGTTCGCACCCACATCGGCTGACTTGTCCGGCATCGGTCCTCCCACTCCCAGCTCCCTTATCTGCGCATCCACCTCCGGCAGACCAAACACCATCCTGACCTGTTCCTCCTTTTCGATCAGCTCAGACATCTGTCCTTGCAGGCTTGCTATGGAGGAATTCAACTCGTCCAGCTTGGTCTGAAGCAAGCCATTCTCCTTTTCCAGGCGGCTTAGCTTTAGCTTGTCGGAAACCCGGCTGGCAGCACTCAGTGAGAAAAACAAACTGGAGGAGAAAACGAACGCTATGCCGACTAAAGCCAAGACCAGCACGTGAGGAGATATCTTGATCTCTCTTATCCTGCCTCTCTGATGAGGAATAAGCAAAACGGAGAATTTCTCTTTAAAATTCATGTGCTATTCCCATTAGGGTGAACGAATCAGATTCTCGACCGAATCTGTCGCAAAACAAATTTATTAAGAATATACGGGCGGGTTTATCTTGTCAAGGTTTTTTTTGTTTCAGGAGATCTTTTTGAACCGGAGATCGGAAATGAGGAACGTCCTGCTATTTGATAAGGATGTATTCTCTCTTGAGGATCTTGTCTACCACCTTGACGAATTTCTCTGAGTTGAGAGTTTGCAGACTGTAGATATGCCAATAGGTCTTCTCCGGCTTCTGATAGTTCGTCTTCCTTCTTTTCGGCATCGCCCTTGATCTCCCCCACGTTTCCTCTAAGGCCGGTGCGGGCGGATCGAGAGTGCCTACACTAACCTTATCGGCAATTGGCTTATTTTCTGCACTCAGCTTTTTCGCCATTATCTTATGCAATTATCATGCCCGGGACGAAGGACTGAATAAAATCTTTCAACCGGAAGGGCAACTTTAAACTCCACTTGAACTTAGCCTCGAAGGGCTAAATCCTCTCACTTTTCTTTAAGAGAACGAACCTAAAAGAACTTGTTGGAGGCCCGCCAGAGAGTGTAGCCTTGTGTCAACACCTCCTCTAAAGTCAATTTGCTCAAATCCTGTGGGGTTGTGCTTCCCACGACAGAGAACTCCCGACTGAAGTTCAAAATGCCTAGTCAGGCTTTGGGACTATGCACGAATCTCCGTCAATCGCACAGTCTCGTATCTTTTTTAAGTTGGTGGAGAAGGGAATCTCTAAAGAACGAAGGCTACGACGAGAACTTAAAGAGGAAACCGCCCCCTCGCGGGTTCAAAGTTCGGCAAAGTCGTAGCGCCGAGAGTCTCTAGATTTGACTTTTGCATTTCTTTCCCTCTTCCACCTTCCATAAAAAACTACGCAGCCCGCAAAAAATTGTCAAGCATTTTATTGCAACATCCTCGCGCGTCTGCATGATTCCTGGGCAGAAGCACAAACCCAACCAATTCTGTCCTGCAATCTTCAATTAAATCAACAACTTACAAGGGGCTACGTAATGTTGTATATTTTCGCTTCAAGATCACCTTAGTCAGATTTTACATCTCGCAAATCGGTTTTCTCGGCGGCACTACAGTAGAAAGCCAGGCAGGGATCTCAAGCCAGAGATGGTGGGCCAAACTCTGCTTGGCTAACCAAACATAAGAGTGTAGCAGATCGCGTCTGTGAGTGTCAATCCCGCGTATGTTGTAGATGGTGTAGATCACCACCAGGATAACTTTTCAGTTGTATTTGCCCTTTTGATTTGCTATTTTTGGGCGGATTGGCGAAACTTATTTCGGCCGTGAGCGTATTAAAAAACTGAAAGGTATCCTGTTGGCGAAAGAGGATGACCATATCCTGATAGAGAAAGCACTGGCGGGAAATCAAGCCGCCTATCGCCGGCTGCTCCGTCGACACAAAGATGCGATCCATCGGATGGTCGTGAGGATCGTTCACAACCGGGAAGAAGCCCAGGATCTGGTTCAGGAAACCTTCATGAAGGCTTTCGGATCTCTTTCAACCTATAAGTGCCAGTACAGGTTCACCACCTGGCTGTACAGGATTGCGGCGAACAGTTGCATCGATTATTTGAGAAAAAGAAGGCTGGTTTCCATATCGTTAGACCAGCCGCTGGAGACGAAAGATGGACAGGTTACCATTGAGGTTGCGGACTGGACCTATAATCCCGAGCAGGATCTGATTGCCAGGCAAAAGTCCGTCTCCATCGATGCGGCAATAGATTCGCTTCCCAAAAAATACCGGGAGGTGATACTCTACCGGCACAAGCAGGACAAATCGTATGAGGAGATCGCGCAGATTTTGAACATTCCGGTTGGAACCGTGAAGGCCAGAATCTTCAGAGCCAGGGAGCTTTTGAAGAAGAAATTAAAATCGCTGAGATGAGGAGAACCTGTAAATCCGACAAATCGTTTTTTTGCTAGCCCGCGACCATGATGGCGCATGTTCGTCTCCGGCGTCAGGAAACGGAGATATGATATGAGAATTCCACTTGTTATAACCGTGCTGTTTGCCCTGCTGATCTGTTTGTGCGCAGGGCTCTTGCTTCTTGCCGCCCGGGCCCAGGTAATCGAGTCGCCCGACAAAACGGATACAACGGACACCTCTGAGTTGATCACGGATGACTTCCCCTTCGAAGCTGAGGAGATCAGCATCAGCGAGGGCAGAATCTACGTTCGCACCAAAGACGGCCAGGAGTTTCTAATAGGGCCCAAGGGAAGAATTCACGTTCCCACCCAGGACGGGAAAAGACTCATCCTGGGCGGCAGAGAGCCAGCAGAGGAGATAGTAATAGAGGGGGGAAGAATCAGGATAGGCGACACCGAGATAGACCTGAAAGATTTGGGCGGTCTGGAAGCCTTGAGCGCTTTGCTGGGCCTGGACGCTTTAGATGAAACAGCCACCATTGAGATTCCTGAGAAAAAAGTCCGACCAAGGATCCGCACCAGCACAGGCATATTCAGAACGGGAAAAGATGTGACGGTGGAGGAGGACGAGGAGATAGACGGTGACGTGGTCGCCCTGGGGGGGAGTGTAGAAATCAGGGGGACGGTGACCGGGAATGCGGTGGCCATAGGCGGTGACGTGGACGTCTTCTCCACGGGAATCGTGGAGGGAGATGCGGTGAGCATCGGGGGGCAGGTGATAAAACATGGACACGCGGTCGTTCGGGGTGAAAAGGTGAGTATCGCTTTCTGGCGGGGACCACGCTTCAGATTTCCGTTTGCGCATGCCCCCTTCCCCTTTATTGTCACTCGTTTTAACGCGCCGTTGTGGACTTTCTTCGCCCGAATCATCAAGATCCTTCTTTTCATATTCATAGGAATCGTGACCATCTCCATCCTGCCCAGACACGTGAGCAAGGTTGCGGAGAAGGTTAAGCAGGATTTCCTTAAATCCGGGCTGGTGGGGCTGGCAGCGGAGATTTTGGTCATCCCCATCTTCATACTGTTGATCATCACCATAATCGGCATACCGGTAGCCTTATTAGTCGAGCCCCTTCTGATAATAGCCGCACTGATACTGGGCTATACCGGCATCTGTCTCTTCGTCGGGGAAAAACTCCAGGAACATACCAGCCTGAAGCCCGATACTAAGATCATGATCCTGGTGATCGGAATCTTGGCCGTGGAGTTGGTGCCGCTTCTCGCCAGGGTGCTGGGGTTCTTCGGAGGTCCCTTCTCTCCGCTCGGATGGATATTCGCCTTCATCGGCCTGATGATCGGATACGTGGTGATAACGGTAGGACTCGGCGCCTCCATCCTGACCCGTCTGGGTACCCGACCCAAGGAGGTTAGTCCGGCAACTGCCACTGTCAATCCAGCCAAGACGGACCCCGACGAAAAACCGTCAACTTAAATAAGGAAGTTGTGGCCATGATGAAAACTGCCAAGAAGATTCTTTCAGGGACCGTCCTTTTTTGCATCGTTTTGATCAATCCCCTGAGTACGGGAGACGTTTACGCCGGAAAACATGCTATCGATAAGATCACCAGAACAATCGAGTTGAAGGGGGAGAAGCATCTCACCGTGAAGATGGATATTGGAGCGGGAATTATAGACCTGCGCAGGAATCGCACCGGCGATATTCTTATTGCAGAGGTGGAGTACGATCCGGACGAGCTACGAGTTGAAATAGAGTACGACGCCGAAAAAGACGAAGGCACTCTCTACCTGGAGAGCGATTCGAAGCGTAAGGGCATAGACTTGGACAAGGAGGACCACTACTGGAATCTTGAATTCACCGACAGGATACCCATCACCTTTGAGATAGACGTGGGGGCATGTGAGGCCGATCTTGATTTCACCGGCTTGAAAATCGACCGGCTGGACATAGATCTGGGGGCCTCCTCGGTGGACATCGATTTCCGCGAGCCCAATCCGGTGCGCATGCATAAGATAAGCATAGACGTGGGGGCAAGCGCTCTCACCATCATCGGATTAGGAAACGCCAACTTCGACCGGTTCTCCTTTGACGGGGGCATTGGAGATTTTACCCTGGACTTCTCGGGCGATTTCAAGCATCGGGCGCGGGTCGACATCGACGTGGGCTTAGGCAGCCTCACCATTCGCCTGCCCAAAGATGCGGGAGTGGAGATCAGAAGCGAATCCTCCTTTCTCTCCTCCTTCTCCATAGACAAGCGTGACTTCGATGAGGTCGAAGATGACCTCTATCAAAATGACAACTTCGGCGAAACGGACAAGGAGTTGATCTTCGAGGTGGACATCGGCTTGGGTTCCATTGATATCGAGCGCTGCGGTCGTTGACTGGAGCAGAACCCTTTTTGAATTTTCCGATTTACGCTCACACCCGCTTCATGGCGGACAGTGTCTCCTTCATTACCGCTAAGCACCAAACCAAAGAGCTCTAGACTGAAAGAGGAGAAAAGACCATGACCACAGATCTCAAAGCCTGTGAGAGCTGCGGTATGCGCATGGGGGAGGCAAAGCATCAGGCGGAGGAGACGTAGGCAATCCCTACTGCGTTCATTGCACGGACGAAACCGGGAAGCTCAAAAGCCGCTCGGAAATCCGAGAAGGGATGATTAATCTCTTTATGTCCCGAATGGGAAAGCCCAGGGAAGAGGCGGAGAAGTTCGTGGACCAGCAGATGAACAAGCTTCCCGCTTGGAAGGACAGGTAAAAGTCTTGCTCTGCGTGGGATGTTATCATCCCACGGCCCGGCGACCCCGTTACAACACACCTCCAGCAACCAGAGATTCTCCGCCCAACCTGCGGCAAGATTCACAATGACTGACGCCTATGTTTTGATTCTGTAGCCGCAATCTTTAGATTGCGCCAATCTTTTTTTGTGCCCGCCAGGTCCCCCGACCTGGCGGCGGGTGGCCCGGCTTGCCCGCCTCTGGCGGACTTGCCAGACCAGGTCTATTATCCCTCACAAGGAGGCTTTTACGTCCCCCTGATATCGAAGATCCGTAGGAACGGGGATACAGGGGGTTATTCTATTTGTCCCCCTGATAAGGGGGACTACAGGGGGTTGTATGTTCCTTCAGGCCCTGCCCGCCTCGAGGCGGAGGTTTCGGACACCATAAGCTAAACCTCAAACACCTTCAGCACCTCATCCCCGTAATGGTTTATGACCTTCACAGCGATCTTCCCCGTCTCCGGCGGATTGAACGGACGACTGGTGGTGCTGTAGAGTGCGGCCCAAGCGGTCTCGTCAATCTCGGCCCGCAGAGCGCGTTTTAGCTTGTCGTATGGCTCGTCGGAACCGGTGAAATAGGCATGCCGGACGAAGAAGCTTTCGCCGTTGTAGTTCGTGTCGATAAACCAGCAGGCGATGTCATCCGTAGACGATGAGCGAATCTCACCGGTCGTGGGGTCGTAGACATCCACTCCTTTTATTTCAAGGATGACTTTGCCATCCTTTGCCTTCTTGATTTCCAGGTCCGGTTCGCCGAACACCATAAACAGGTTTCCAGCGCCCGTTTTCTTGAGCAATTCGTCACCCATCGCCAGGTCGGGGTTCATCCGTGCAGGCAAGACGGAAAGTTTGCCATAGCGCTTGACCTCTTCTGAGACGTGGGGGTCGAAGGCGAAGCCGCAGACGATGAGCAGGTCGAAACCGACGCCCTGGACGGCCTCCTTGGCGGCCTCCTTTACCTGCTGAGGCCCAACCGTGCCGTGCTCTGGGCCAATTGAAACGGCCACGCGCTTGCTCTTGCCGTCGGAATCGGTAAACTCGCCAACCGCGTGAAGCCAAGTCCCGGCATAGGGATCAAGAGTGTCAAATTTGAGCCGTTCTTTTTTCCTTGTGTTCTGCACCCCCGCCTTGCGCAAGTTGTCAAGGATCATGGTGGCGAAATCCTGCCCGCGTTGGGCTTCATGCTCGGTGACTGTCCCGTTCATATCTTCGTCAGCAGTGGAGAGCACCCGATGGGGCGAGAGGCTCTCAACCGTGAAGGGACCCGCAACGCGAACAGTCTTCTTATCCTCATACGGTTGGTCCCAGAGTGTTTCGGCGTCAGCATGGCGGGCGATTGCCTTGTCGATCTGCTCGCGAGTCATGCCTTCCTTGATATCAGGATTGTTGGCGATGGATTTGAGCATGACGTGGGGTACGCGCTTGTACACGAAGCCCTTGCGAAGGTCGCCCCCGGTCTGGTGAGGCGGCGGTATCTTCCCTGTAAGTTCGGCTTCTTTCTCGACGCCTGCGGGCGAGTCAGCCAGCAGGTAGTAAGGATACTTGGCAGCCATGAGACGAGTCCTGGCCAGGGCGAGAGCAACACGGCTTGTGTCGATGGTAATCCACCGGCGGCCCCATTGCTCAGCAACAAAGGCAGTCGTGCCGCCTCCGCAGGTCGGGTCAAGCACCAGGTCGCCAGGGTCGCTGGTCATCAAGACGCAGCGCTCTACAACCCTGGCGGCGGTCTGAACTACGTATATCTTATCTTCAGCAGAGAATGCGGTAATTGCCGTGTCATCCCAGTAGTTTGTAAGAGCGGAAATAGCAAAATCTTCCAAAAACGCTTTGTACCAAAGCATATTTCCCTTGGCCTGCAGTCGACCAGCTGTTGCTAATTTCTTCATGCCCTGCTCAGTCGTTCTCCAACGCCGATCAGCCGTTGGTGGCCGAAAGACTTTGCCTCCGAATTCAAAAGCGAAATTGGTGGTTGTGGCAAAACCATGTGACGTTGGGTTCCCCAGTCCATAGATGCGCCATCGCTCAGGAATGGACGTAATCCCTGTCTGTTCCTGCTTAGACATTTTTCGCGTCTGTAAACCATCAGGCGACTCAATCCACTGAAAGGAGCGTGCGCCGGGTTCGCCGGGCCTTTTCGGTAAGAAAAGAGATCGTACTTTTATCGAATCGCGATCCTTGGTATACCACAGAAGATAATCATAGACTGCAGGTAGGGTTTCGCTGGAGAGACCAGGGGTTTTCTTGAAACCAATCTGGCAAACGAAGTTTTCACTCCTAAAGACCTCATCTAGGATGCTCCGGACAAGGTGTACGTTTTCGTCGCCCATTTGAACAAAAATGCTGCCCGTATCCGTGAGTAACTCCCGCGCGGCAACGAGGCGATCACGGAGGTAAGCAAGGTAAGAGTGAATACCGAGCTTCCAAGTATCCCGGAAGGCACGAATCTGCTCAGGTTGACGTGTTACATCCTGAGCTTTGCTGTCCTTCACGTCTCTCTTGCGTGTGCTTACCTGCCAGTTGGACCCGAACTTGATGCCGTAAGGTGGATCAAGGTAAATGGTCTGGACCCTGCCCTTGAGCCCCTCCTTCTCGGCCAGACTTGTCATAACGAGCAGGGAGTCCCCGAGGATCATGCGGTTAGACCAATTCTGGTCATGCCGGTAAAACTCCACTTTCCGGTCGAAATCATCCTCAAGCCCGTTGAAGTCGGCGAAGAGGTCGGGCAGATCTTCGCCGGGCTGTCCTTTTCGGGGCAGAGCATCGATCAGCGCCTGCGGGTGGATCTTTTCTTGTATATAGATTGGCACCACCGGGACGCTCAAATCTTCGCGGTCCTGCTCATCTTTACCCTTCCACACCAGTTGTGGGTCAAGCGACGGGTCGCGGGGGTACAAAATCGTCTTAGGGGCTTTCTCATCGTCTGCCACGAAGTCGCGCAGCTCCTCGGTTGGTATGTTTTTTCGTTTGTCTTTATGGCGAAGGGATTCTACTTTCTTGCTGCGCTTGGTTTTCTTAGTTGGTTTCTTTGGCATATCACGTTTCCTTACTTCTGCTCTCGTTTTTCTTCAAATAGGCGCGGATCAGGTTTTCCGCATCCCACGGGTCAGTGATTTCGATGAACTCCCAGCGGCCGAAACCGCCGTGATTGTTCACGGACGGTGCCCACAGGGCTTTCGCAGTGGCAACCTTAGCCGCCTTCTCCCTCTTTTGCTCCCCGGTGACCTCGATGACCAGGTTCAGCAAACCATCCGGGCCTTGGCCCTCGTCAATGCAGGCTATGAAGTCGGGGACGTAGTTCTTTTCCTCGCCGTTCAGCGTGTAAGGGATGGTGAAGCCAAGATTATGGTTCTTCACGTAACGGTCGACCTCGTCCATGTCCTCTAACACCTGAGCAAGCTTCTGCTCCCATGAATCAGTGTCAGCCACCACGTGTGAGACGTGGCATTTGTCTTCTCGCGTCGTATACACGGGCCGGGTGGTGTCGAAATCGACGTAACGAGTCGAGCCAAGTGTGTCGTAGGGGCGCAAGATTGGCCTCAGTGCGGGGGTTCCTTCGGTCGATTGGACGATGGACCTGTAGATACGGTCGGCTGCATCATGCGAGAATCGCGCCAGAAGCAACAGCTGCGGAAAGGTATTTGACTTGTACCTGACGCACCGATCGAGCCAAGTCTTGGTGATACCGAGAAGTTGCGGGAAAAGCCACGGTTTCAGGTTATTCTCGTCGTCCCGGAAGTACTTCTCCAGCGTCCGGCGGGCGATGACGAACGCAACCTCGTTCACTCGTCGACTACGCAGATCGTCAAGTTTGTGGATGCTCCGCTCACCCACAATCGGATCAAGCTCTGTCTTGGTCGGAACATCGGCTGTCGACAGAGAAAGCTCTGACTCTTTGCTGAACGTGGCATTGAGCCGTTCTCCGGGCAAGTCATACCGGTAACCGCTCAAGCGGGGAAAGGTTATTTCGCATCCGATCCGGCTTTCCAGAGCGCGGACCCGGGTTGGAATTGGACCTGGCTTCGGCTCTTTGGTCGAGCCGCTGCAGGGGATGAATGAGAAAGGAACGCCATAGACCTCGGCATACTCCGGCTCCAACTTGCCGCCTTCGTTCGTGGTATAGCTGATGCGACGTAGTGCCCGGCCGACCACCTGCTCGCAAAGAAGCTGCGTGCCGAAGGCCCGGACACCCAAGACGTGCGTCACGGTGTTCGCATCCCATCCCTCTGTGAGCATGGAAACGCTGACCACACATTTCACGTGTTCTCCGAGCTTCCCAGCTTTGCCGACCGTGTTCATCACTTCCCGGAGTAGATCCTCGTCGGTAAGGTTCTCGGCATCGCGGCCCGGAAAGCGTGTGCGGTATTCGGCCTTGAACTCCTCTATTTCGCTTGCAGCGATCTTCTTGAACTCGGCACTCATGGCTTCGCCTGATTCGAGTTGCTGGCTGTCCACCAAAATGGTGTTGGGGCGCTGGAGCCATCCGCCATTCTCATCGTCGTTACGAAAGATCGGCAACTGTCCTGCCTGGACAACATTCTTATCTCTGGCCTCTTTCTCCCAGCCACCGATGTAGTCGAAGACCAGCTTTGACACGTTTGTGTTGTTGCAGACCACAATGAACACCGGCGGCGTGACACCCTTAGCCCTAGCCTCGGTGCTATTCTCCCAGAGCCGGTAGTACTTCTCGTAGTTGCTGTAGAGGCTGTGCAAGGCTCCTTGAAGCTCAACCGGGAGATTCGGCTCCCCGCCCACCGGCTGGGTTCTGCGGCCTTTCTTGGGCAAATCCTCCCGGATTCGGAGCCAAAGGTCGCGATAGGTGGGTTGTTCGCCGGTCACCGAATCGTCAGCGACAGGTACCCGCGGCACCT
>CBDUQU010000050.1:0-19573 GCA_965369445.1 uncultured bacterium
CCAACCCCAGGATATGCCCAATTACGAATTTACACAATTAGCTTGACACAATGGAAATTCCGCCTCAAGCAAAATCTCCTTGACAAACTAAAGGGTTTTTGTATATTAAAAAAAGAGAAATATTTCCTTATGAAAGACATATAGGGTAAGGTGCTACTTTCTTTCTAACACCAGACTTAGGAGGTCTCATGCGTTACCTAATTATTATTTTCTGTGCTGTCCTTGTTCTCCTTTCCTTCCACCAAGTACAGGCAACGATCATCCACGTGCCCGGCGATGCAGCAACCATTCAGGCGGGGGTTGATTTGGCTGAAGCTGGTGATACAGTGCTTGTGGCCTGTGGGACTTACTTCGAGCACGATATCGAAATGAAATCCGGCGTCTGCTTGCGGAGCGAGATGGGCGAAGCCTGCTGTGTCACTATCGACGCGATACAACAGGGCAGGGTTATATACTGCGGTGATGTGGACAGTCCGACTATCATCGAGGGGTTCACCATCACTGGAGGCGTTGCCGACTCCGGCGGTGGAATTTATTGCGGAACTTTTTCCCACCTAACCATCACCAAGTGCTGTATCAAACTTAATACGGCTAATTATGGTGCTGGGATATATCTAACCTGGGCCAACCTTGACCTCAATAGGTGCACCATCACAAACAATTCCGCTTTTGATGGCGGTGGTGGTATCTGGTATTTCTCGCCAGCTCCACTGGTCAGTGTCCTGCGGATTAATAGCTCTATCCTGTGGGATGATTGGCCCGGTGAGTTTGATGGTGATGACGAGAGCGAGATTTATGCAGAGGCAAAATGTTGTGACATTGCAGGTGGATGGGAGGGGCCAGGTTCTGATAACATAGATTGTGATCCCATGTTTTGTTATCCTGACACTGGTAATTATTTTTTGAATGATAGCTCCTGTTGTAAAGGTGCTGGATGTGATTCACTGGGTAACCCTGACAGCACTGTCGACATCGGCGCCTTCGGAGTGGGTTGCGGTCCCGTTTGCAGAATCTGGTACGTATCGACCACGGGCAACGACACAACGGGTGATGGAAGCGAGAGTAATCCATTCGGGACAATTCAAAAAGGCATAGATGTAGCAACTGATTGCGATACGGTGTTGATGGCGGACGGAACGTACGTTGGTGACGGCAATCGAGATATCGACTTCCAAGGTAAGGCGATCACCGTAAGGTCGCAAAGTGGGAACCCAGCCGGGTGCATCATCGACTGTGAAGGGGCGACTCGCGGATTCCGCTTCCACTCTGACGAGGATTCCAACTCGGTGCTCGAAGGTGTGACCATTAAGGGTTCTTCAGGCTCCTTCGGCGGTGGGATTTCCTGCTCGGGGTCCTCCCCTACGCTCGCTAACTGCACTTTCTCCGATAACTCGGCCGACTACGGCGGCGGGATCAGCTGCGTCGAATCCTCTTTTCCAACCATCAGTGGCTGCGTGATTACAGGGAACGAGGCTTACTCATCCGGTGGGGGAATCCACTGCGACCTCGATTCCGACCCGACGATTAACAACTGCACGATCTCAGGGAACAAAACCAGCAGCTTGGGTGGTGGGGTTTGGTGCCACGAATCCTCTCCGACTTTTGACAACACGATCCTCTGGGGTAACTGCGCAATTAATGGCGGAAACGAGGGATATGTCGGCTCCAACTCTTCTCTCACCTTCACCTGTTGCGACGTCAATTCCTCGGGCATTGAAGGCGACGGCTCCGTAATCTGGGTCCAAGACAACATCTTCATCGACCCGCTGTTCTGTGAGCCGACATCCTGCGATAGCGCACCAACGACAGCGGGCGACTATCACCTGTTTGAAATCTCCCTCTGCGCACCAGAACAACAGCCTTATTGTGGCTTGATCGGCGCACTGGGCGTGGGGTGCGAAGTTTCCTATCCATGCGAGTACCTCGGACGCTGTATAGACGATATGTACTTGGTCTGGGAGGAACATCCCGAATGTGTTGAGCCACTATACACCATAGGAGTCCTTGATGGCGAAGGCGGTGCCTCCCCCATGTATCCTTCCCAAGATGCTATTTGGTTCATGATGAGGACGGCGTGTCTACGTCAACAGTTTCCTCCGTTATACGTACAGATCGGGAAAATCGTGTGCTACGACCCAGTCGCTTGCGATACTCTCTATACTGTCGAGACTTATCCGTATGATGGACTCGCATTCGACGACCGTGATAGTTCCTTTTGGTGTGCGTCTGGATACCGCTTAGATCACATAGATGAATCTGGGGATTCCCTTGGCTATTTTTATACGGATCTGCCCATTACCGGTCTTGCCTTCGATGCCGATCACAACCACCTATGGTGCATTGCCCAGGGTGATCCGGATATGATCCATGAGTACGATGTCTCCAATGGCGTTCCAGAGCTTATTCAAGGACCACTTGAGGTACCATGGTCTTCACCGGACTTCAGTGCTGCCGGTCTGGAGTATGACGAAGAACGAAATATGTTGTTAGTAGTTAATCGCAATACGAATTCTCTTGTATATTTCCGTGATGTGAATCCGGCTTATCCTGATACCCTAGGGCGCGATGAACCGGGTGTCTGTTTGATTGACTCATGTAAGATCTCTTTTACCCCCGACCCGTGGGGCATTGCTTTGGTTAGGAGCATTGGGATTGCGTTCATCGCCAACACACAGGGGCGTCCGTTCCCCATGGACAAATATGCATCGCCGTGTCTACCAACTGGTGATCTCATTTGCGATTGTGTGGTCAATCTCGGCGATCTCGTATATCTGATAAATTACCTTTTCAGAGGTGGGCCTCCGCCTGAGCCATTGGTGGCTGGAGATGTCAACTGTGATGGAACAATACATGAACCGAAAATAGATGTGGGTGACGTAGTTTATTTGATAAATTATCTTTACGGAAGGGGCCCCGCTCCCCGTTGCGTATAATCATCTATATTCTCTTGTCTGAGACCCGGCGGTTCGACTACGTTTATCCTGAACGAAGTTGAAGGGCTCACCACAAGCGGTTCAATATCTCTCACCACATGCCGAATCTCTGAAGTGAGAGGTTCGGCCTTGTGTTTTTGTCGTTGCATTGGGCGACATGCCCTTTTAAGCTTGGAACCGAAGCTAAAGAATGCATCAAGGTGATCATCGAACCGCAGAAACCTCGCTAATCCCAAAGCACCCCAAACCCTCGGACATCTCCAAAGGGCTTGCTGAATGCCTGCCAGCCCTTTCCTGAAGGATCTGAGATTCGATCCTTTGTGAAAAAACAGGGATGTTGAATATCTGTCGATTTTTGCTTGACACGCGGTTCAGATTAGACTATTGTTAGAATGGGTTCATAACTTACACTTTGGAGGAGGGAGTGTAGTAGTCGCTGATATCCAGAAAAGTTGGCTAATGCCGGACCAATGAGCGACTGTACCGACATACGAACTTATACCCGCCGGCGCCAGGATCAGAATAGGGCGACCAAACGGAAAAACGATTTGTTTTGGAGTTAGAAAGGAGCTGTCCATGAACAAGGGCTGTTATCGTTCCACAAAGGCGATTTCGTGGTTGCTGGTAAGCGTGGCATTGGTTTGTTTGATGATGAGCTGCGGAGAGAGATCAACTAAAAGTGAAGGCGGGAGTACGGTTATCATGTCTCTTGTCATCGTCCCTTCGACTGTTCAGGAGGGACAGAGTGCTGTGGTAGATTTAGTAGTGGAGGATGATGCCGGTCGTCTACTCTCGGGCGTCGAAGTCTCGTTCTCTGTCAGTCCTTCCAATATCGGCCACTGTTCTCCCGCGGTCGACACAACTGATGCCAATGGTTCTGTCGGCACGGTCTTTACCGCTACCAGCCCTGGCACAGGCACCATTCGAGCCAGCATTGAAGGCGTTGCCTCCAAGACAGTTCAAGTGGAGGTGATTACCTCCGCAGCTTCTGCCAAGCCACTCTCCATAGTGATGACACCTGCAGTACTTCCAGCGGATGGGATTTCCACCAGTCAGATTAAAGTAACGGTCAGCGACACCTCTGGCAATCCAGCCAGAGACAGCACTGTTGTGAAATTCACAGCCGGAGAAAAGTTTGAAGACGTGGATGAAGATGGTTATTTCGTCGAGGGAGTAGATGAGTTAAAGTATGATCTAAATCAGGACGGCAGATGGAATCCCATAGGGTTCATCCCCTCCTATGCTCTTACGGAAAACGGGGAGGTCGAAGTTACCTACGTTGCCGGACTCCGCACTGGAACCGCATACATCAAAGTCACCTCTGAGCCCGGAGGAAATTTGCTTCAGGAAGACGTCAGCCTGCTTTTAGTTCCCACAGACTCCGTGGCATACATCGTTTTGATGCCGGATGATCCCAAAATCCAAGTGCCGGGAACCGGGGGAGTGGAAGCAACTCAAATAAGAGCGGTCTGTTACGACCATTATGGCAATCGAGTAGGTGAAGGCTTTCCGGTTGAGTTTTATCTCATATCCGGCCCGGATGGAGGAGAATCTCTAAACGGAGTAGTCTCTGACTCCATCACCATAAAGACAAACTCATACGGCGAAGCAACAGTTACTCTTCTGAGCGGCACCAAGTCGGGTACGGTGAGACTGCGTGCGAAGGTGGGAACGGTGCTGTCTTTTTCTACGATCGTCACCATCTGCGCGGGGCCGCCGGTAGATATATCCTTAAGCCCATATTATTGTAATATCCCGGGCTGCGAAAAGGTTTGTGTGGAAGATAGCATCTGTGCCTGTGTTGTCGACAGGTATGGAAATCCTGTGCCAGATTCCACCTCGGTTTATTTCGGAACCGAAGAAGGAATGGTGCACTGTTGTGATAAAACCAAACAAGGCTGTGCATACAGCCTCTACATATCGGGTGATCCGAGAAATGATTGTATCGCCTTGGTTTGGGCGGAGACCAGGGGGGAAGACGGGATCATAAGCGACACCTGCACAATAATTCTATCTGGAGACCCCACCAGCGTGATCTTCTTGGATTATCCGCGCACTATCTTTGCGGATGGAATTTCCGAGGGGCATGTGTTGATAGAGGTATTGGACGAGAATGACTATTTTGTAGTTGGCTCTACTCCGGTAGAGATGCACTCCGTTTTGGGCTCAGTTGCCTCTGGTGTGACCAAGGACGGCTGTGACGCCAGTTTGTTTCAGACCTACCTGATCAGTGAGGTCCTAACACAGGACTACTCCATGAAGTATACAGATCGCGATGACTCAATCGGGGTGATAAATCTCCTTACTGCCAAATGTGGAGTGGAGTCCACTACGGTCAGCGTTACTTTCCTTACCGGAAACACATATAGCTACAACTGTGAGATCAGCGTTGTAAACGTGCCGGTTGGCGCCACAGTTCCGGTGGTGGTGTTCGTAAAAGACGCTTATGGTAATCCTTTGGGTGGTCATCACATTTTGGCGGATCAGGCTCATAGCTGGCGTGGGACCATTACTGGAAGCGCCTATACTGACGAGTATGGACAGGCTGTGGGTTTCTTCTTTACTGCTGACAAAACCCCAGGAACAGGCGTAATCGCCTTTTACGATCAGGATCCCACCGGAGGCATTTGCTTGGCGTTTAACGTAACCGTCACTCCATAATCAAGAGAAACAAGAATTACGCTTGAGAAAAGCCTTCTGCCAAAGACAGAGGGCTTTCTTTTTTGAGCGTCCAACTACTGGATGCTAAATGAGATTCTCTTGTCGGAGACTTAGCCGAGCCTCTAAATCAGGGGCTGGGCCTGTTTTTTTGCCGCAGCGCCAAAACCCGAGCGGAGCAAGGATACCAACGTATTCAGGAACTTGTCAGGGCGCGTGTCTTAAGGGTCGAATCCTCGCAATCGAGAGAAATCACTACTTGACAGAAAAGAGAAAACCGATATATTATAAGTACGGTCAAGCTATTAGGGGTTGATTCGGTTTTGTGCCAGTAAATCAGCTTGAAAAACGGAAACCTCATTCTAAGCCATGGTAGCAAGGCAGAATACGTTTTGGCGTGACTGAAACAACTTCAAAATCCTACGATAGGAGGTAGGCGAGGATGAACAAGAGACCTAACATTTTCACAGGCAGTAGCCGACTGGTGCTGGCCCTATTGATCTTAGTAGTTTTCATGGCTGGCGGCCTGCTGTCGCAGTTGGTCACAGCCGCTTATGGGCAAGGTTCTTCGGCAGAGCCGGTCTGGATATTCGATCCCAGTCTTGACATCCGGCACGTCGAGACGGCTGATCTCAATGGGGATCACATCAAGGACGTGATAGCCGCCGAATACAGCATGAATTACTACGGCGCTATCTCCATGGTCTGGGCCATCGACGGAAGAACCGGGGATACGCTATGGTTCTACCAGGTAAACGACGGTATCCGCTCCATGACTATAGGTGACATCAACAACGACGGCGTCATGGACGTAGTGGCGGGCGCATCCTATCACTCCTCCGACACGCCCGACGGGCGGGTTCACGCCATAAACGGCGTTAACGGCAGCCAGCTCTGGACCTACTACACCGGATCGACCAACAACGCGGTTACCGTGGGCAACCTAAACGGCGACCAGTATCCGGACGTGGCGGTGGGGTGTTTCGACGATCATATCTACGCCATCAACGGCCAGACCGGTGGGAACCTGTGGAGCAAGCTCATCGGCAGCATGTGGATCAACGCAGTGGATGCAGAAGACGTCAATGACGATGGGATAGACGACATCGGATTTGCTCATGAATACCTGGCCGGCTGGGACAACTTTCTCGGCGTTCTGGACGGGACCAACGGTTCGGAGATCTGGATAGATACCGTCGGGTACGTGGTGATGGACGTGCTCTTAGACGACGTCGATAACGATGGGGACGTGGAAGCGGTCTTCGGCGGCACCCATTCCTATGACCAGGGAGAGGTCTTCGTGAGGGATGCCCTGAACGGTACCCCGGAATGGAGTTACAACCTGGGAAGTCTCAATCATACCAACGGCAACATCATACTGACCACCCATGATATCGATGAGGATACAGATCTGGACCTTATAGTCGGCACCTATCTGGGTACTCATGTCATCTATGCTTTTGAGGGGGACGCGGACGTTCCCATGTGGATATCCGACACCCTGGACGGGAATACCAGGGCTATGGCCTTTGGTGACGTTACCGGCGACCATGTGATCGACCTGGCGGCGGCAACCAGCGACAGGGTGCAGGTTTTGGACGGACGCGACGGAACAAAGATCTGGTACTACTCGGTGGCGGGCACGATTCAGGACGTAAGCTGTGCCGATTTCGATGACGACGGTACGGACGAGGTTGCCGCCGGAGGCGGGGCGGAACACAGTGGCACACCCCCTGATCCGGGAAAGGGCGTGTGGGCTTTGAAAACGGTGGAATCGCCGCTTCTGTGGGAGCACACCTTCGGTCAATACGGCAATGCCATAGCCGTGGCCGACTTAGACGACGATGGAGACGAAGACGTCATCGCCGTCTGTTCTTTGGACGACTTCGCCATCGCCTTAGACGGCGAGGATGGTACCGAGCTGTGGACCTGGACCGGGACGGAGAATCTCTACGCCATAACGGCGGGAGATTTCGATAACAGCGGGCAGGCCGACGTGGCCGTGGGGGGGAATGACGACAGGGTGACGGCCATATTCGGAACTCACGGCACCATCATGTGGCCGTTCGACACTCCCACCAACCAGATTTACAGGAAGTGCCTGAAGGCTGCAGACTTGAATGGTGACGATTATGTTGACGTTATCGCCGGCAGCGATGATGGTCACGTTTATGCCATAAATGGCTCGACCGGTGGTGAGCTATGGAATACCCCGGTGGGAGCTTCTGTCAGCGACGTGGTGCTGGCGCAGATGAACGGGACCGGACCTCTGGATGTTGTAGTTGCAGTAGGTGCCGGCGCCAACGGCGAAAAAGTGGTGGTGCTGGATGGGTCAGACGGAGGTCTGCTCTGGGACTACCCCGCGCCCGAGGCGGTCGAGCACGTAACCGTAGCGGACGTGACCGGCGACCAGGTTCCCGACATTGCCGCTGCCATCACTCCCTATTCTCCCAAACAGATCATCATGATCAACGGCGCAACTCATGCCTTTATCTGGAGCGAGCCTGTGGCATCGGCCTCAAACGTGCAGAGCTTAGCCTCCGGCGACTTAGACGGAGACGGGATTCCCGACATCGTGGTGCCGGGAAATTCCACCGACAGAAAGGTGTACGCGCTTGACGGTGTCGACGGTCACGAGCTGTGGAGCTTCGAGACTGGCGGGGAGGTAAACTGCGTTTTGGTATACGACGTGGACAACGATCACCAGAATGAGGTGGTGGCAGGGTCGGACGACCAGAACGTGTACGTCATCGACGGCCTGACCGGTGAATCATCCTGGAGTTACAGCTGCGCCGACGACGTGATGGACGTCAAGGTCGGCGACATCAACGGCAACGGGCTGCCCAATATCGCCTGTGTCACCTTCGGCTCCGACGGCGTGGTCTACGCATTCAAATCGCTGGCGACAGAGCCGGGATATGTCACTGGTGACGCCAACGGAGACGGGATCATAGACGTGGGAGACATCGTCTATCTAGTAAACTACCTTTACAAGAGCGGTTCGGCCCCCGACCCCATAGCGGCAGGTGACGCCAATTGCGATGAGGTAGTCGACGTGGGCGATATAGTCTATCTGGTAAACTACCTCTATAAGGGCGGGGACCCGCCCTCCTGTTAGCCAGACAACACACAGTGATAGCATACTCGGCCGAGCCTTTTCCTCAAGAGCTCGGCCGTTCTGTTCTTAAAGTATAGTTTAGCGCAAAATCTTCTTGCCAAAACCAACAAATTCCATATATTAAGTATATCAACGCTGGCGACTGTGGAAGCTAGGGACAATGGGCGGTGGTTCCTTTTTCCAACTCCAAAACCGGAGGTCTTTATGCTGAAACGCTATCTGTTAATTCAGGCGATGTTGGCAGTGTCAATGATCGTGTTTGTGTTTGGCACCTCCTCATGGGCTGTCTGCCCGGAGGATACAGCTGATCATGGCGAGTGCGACACCATTTACCTGGCGCCCTGGCCTGCTGATACTATTCAGCAGGGCGACGGGCCTTATTTTGTCCGGGTTCCGTTCTTCGTTACCAGCGATCTGGTTGATTATATGGATTCAATTGCGGCTATTAATGTTCCTCTATGTATTTCACACAGTAACCCATCCAAGTACTGCAGCGTCTCCGCGTATTGGAATACCACCAGCACGCTTTACCTCTCCCCGGATTTCAGCACCAGGAGCATATTCCGTCACATTGTGGAAGGTGAAGATACCGTGCATCATAATCGTATGGCAGACATGGCAGCGGATCTTTCGGGAAGAGACTGGGAGACGAGGGCACTCAAGGTCGAAAGCGACAGTTCCTGGTGGGTTTACAGCGGGGGAACGGATTCTCTGTTTGTCCCGTCCCATTTCTGGATGGGGCTTATGGCTACCGCAGCCAGTGATCAATACTGGTGGGAGGGCAGTGGGGTGCTGCTCGCCACCATGACCCTCAAGCTGGAGGACACCATGCAGATTTGCATGGATAGCTGCTTCTGGCCACCCGCCGTAAGCCTGGAGTTTTTCAATGGGCCGGGACGGCGTTGGGTTCCCAGGCTAGGGACCCCTCATGATCCTTACTCTTACCGCGTTTGTTTCAATGTCCGGCGTTCCGATTTCATCCGGGGAGACGCAAACGGAGACGGACTAATAGACCTGGCTGATATCGTCCATTTGATAAACTTTCTCTACAGAAACGGCGACCCACCTGCTCCGATGGAAGCCGGAGACGCCAACAGCGACGGAATCGTCGATGTCGCTGACGTGGTCTACCTGGTGAACTATCTGTATAGGGGTGGAGACCCACCAGGCTCTCCATGATTGCCAATAGTTACTTGTCAGAGACCGGGCGGTTCGATTACTCTCACCACATGCCGAATCTCTAACTTTAGAGGTTCGGCCTTGTTTTGTCTACTTTTTTGGGGCGGGGTTGTAGGGGCTGTTGGAGAACCTCGAACCGGAGTGCCCGTCTAGGCGGTTTTAATAGAAATCTAACTGCTGGTAGTATAATAAGTTCTGATTTCAAAAAACAGCGGAAGCCCCGCAAGGCGGGATTTCCACTTCGTTCCAACAAGCTTCCGCACTCCAGAACCACTTTTTCGACAGTCCCTTGTACCCCCGCCTTTTTTCTACGGTCACAGAGACCCCCGCCCGTACGGGGGGCGTCCAGGCGGACAGGGGTACACGGACGTGCCCCCAGACGGGCCTGTCCGGGCGTCTGGGCAACCCCTGTCCGATCGGGGAGGCGGCGATCCGCCCGGCTGCTTTTGATCATACATATTCGGGCGCATAAGACTGGGAATCAAGCACGGTAGTGGCTCCCTGCTCGCGGCGCAGTATGCTGCGCTTGCTAAAACACTGACTTATCAGCTGACAAAACCTTATTGTGTGCAGTAATAGGGCAAGAAATGCTTTTTTGCTCATAGGAGGTGCCGCAGGTTGTTGCGTTGGACATAAAGGTCTGAGTCCGGGTCAATCGACCCGTTCCTTGTAAGCTATTGTTTTGCAAACGCTTAACGTCGGACAATCATAAAGCCTGGGATGGGCTGACTCTGGCACAGTTTTTGTATAAGTATGAAGGCGTTGGTTGCCCCTTCAGATTGTCTTTCTGCTTTACGCTCCGTCTGCTCTAAGCCCGGCAGACGGAGTTTTTTTGTGTTAGCCTCACACCAATCGATATCCGCTTAATCCGTTTGATCCGCTGACAAATCCGTTGACCGATTTCTGTTTTTTCCCTCCGCGAGGCTTCGTATATTGCCGATATGCAGCAGTAGCATCCCAGAATAGGACAAATGGCAAAGGGTCGGATAAATCCGACCCCTACGAAGAAGAAGATGAAAGAGTATCCCCGTTACATAACCCCTGGCTTTGCTCCTTATGATCCTCTCGAACTGGCAAACATGACGGAGGAGATCGTCTGCCGGGGTTTGTCCCGCAAATATACCAAGTTTTACAGAGTGGGGGTCTACGGTGGTATCTCTACCGGCTACACGGTGGGCTGTTGCCTGAGATGTATCTATTGCTGGGTGGATTGGTCCAGGGATTTCCCTGAATCGCACGGAAAGTTTTATACACCCAGGCAGGTTTTTCAGAATCTTATTTTTCATGCCAAGAGGAAAAAGGTGTCGAAATTGAGGATCTCAGGAGGAGAGCCGACTTTGTGTAAGGATCACCTGCTGCAGGTGCTGGAATTTGTGAAAGACACCGATTATCTCTTTATGCTGGAAACCAACGGCGTCCTGCTGGGCCACGATCAAAACTACGTAAAGGAATTGGGTCGATTCAGGAGCAATCTCCATGTTCGGGTCTCCCTCAAGGCCGGCACGCCGGAGGGTTTTCAGAGGCGGACCGGAGCGGTGGGAAAATTCTATGAGCTGCCGTTCTTAGCCATAAGGAATCTGGGCCAGACCAATTTAGAGTTTCACGTGGCCTGCATGAGCGATCCGAAGGTGATGCCAAAAGAGGAGAGGAATATCATGCTTCGAAAACTGAAGGAAGTGGGTTATCACGGTTACCTGGAGGAGGAATATTGTGATCCCTATCCCACCGCTGTGGCTCGCCTGGAAAAAGCGGGTGGGGACCTTTTCACCCAGTAAAGTGATTTCCTGGAAGTGACCTCTATGAAGATTCTAGCAATCTCCGACTGGCATGGGAAGGAAAAGGTTCTATCCCAGCTCGCTTCGGCAATCAAAGGCCTTCCTCTGGATGCGGTCGTGTTCACCGGAGACATATTGCAGTGGAGAGCCAAATGCTCGGAATGGGCAAACGCAAGAAAAAAACAGAATCCCACGCCCTTTAAGGGAGTCACTATCTCTCTTTCCTTTGGTCCGAATTCTTAAATCCGCGGTGCTTGATGATAACATCGATTAGGAATCTTATTCCATCTTCCCGCCCTGCTCAATATCCCCCTCCCTCGATGGGAGGGTGATGTAAAGAGCTGCGCATACACCTACAATAACCCCCTCTCCGCGCACCCTGAAGGGTGCGGCTGCCGCGTCATGGGGCAGGATCATACGACACTCAGAGTCCGAGCGAAGTGCAGCAGCGCGCCTGGTGTGCGATGTTTCTCTTTATACTGGCTTTTTATTTGACAGGGAATGCTTTCGTTGCTATTATTCAGACGGCAATGAATTCACCTTGAAAGCTATGAAAAATATCGAGTTCATAGAAAAGATGAAGGGGACCGTACGACGCTTCGGGCTTCTTACAAAGGGTGATAGCGTTCTGGTGGCGCTCTCCGGCGGGCCGGATTCTGTGGCTTTGCTTTACAGCTTGGTTGCCATTCAGTCTGAGTTCGGCCTGAAGCTACACGCGGCTCATCTGAACCACAAACTGAGAGGAACGGAATCCGATGCGGATGAGGAATTCGCCAGAGAACTGGCCTCCGGCCTGAAGGTCAGATTCTTCTCCAAGAGAATAGACGTTAAGAAGGAGGCGAAGAAGAGAAAGCTGAGCATAGAGGAGGCTGCCAGGGAACTACGATATCGATATCTGGAAAAGCTGGCTGACCGGATCAAAGCTGACAGAATCGCTCTGGGCCATCAGGCTGACGATCAGGCGGAGACTTTCTTGATGAGGCTGATCAGAGGAGCCGGAAGTATGGGGCTTTCCGGTATTCCAGCCAGAAGAGGAAAGATCATCCGACCCCTGATTCAGATCAGGCGCACAGAGATCGAAGAATTTATCAAAGCTAACAAAATCCCATACAGGTTGGATTCATCTAACTATCTGCCCGATTTCTTCAGGAATAAAATAAGACTGTCTCTTCTACCCAGAATTAAAGAGGAGTTTAACCCCAGGATCGTAGAGATTCTGAATCGAACCGCGGATATCATCTCCCTGCAACAGGAATACATCGAAAATAGAAGCGAACAATTGCTTGAAAGCCTTTGTACGATTGGCAAAGGCAACATCACTTTTGACTTGAGAGCGTTTGCGGATTATGACATATGTTTGCAAAGAGAGATGGTCCGGCTGTGCGTGAAGAAGCTAAAAGGGGACCTCAAGCAGCTAAGCTTCGAGCCGGTGGATCGAGCCTTAGATTTGGTTCATCAAGAGAAAAGTGGAAGGAGGGTGCAGTTAGTAGACACGATATGGGCGGAGGTCAGCGGCAAGGAGTTCGCCGTCTACAGGGGAGAGAAGAGAAGATACAGCTATCCCCTTAAGCTTCCGGGAGAGGTGAGTCTGAAAGATTGGGGTATGAAGATCAAGGCTGAAATCCTCAAAGCCGAGCCTGCGGCTGAGAATTTGGTGTGCCGGAATCAAAATGTCGCACTTCTGGACTGGGAGAAGCTAAAGGAGCCGTTTTGTCTTCGCAGCAGAAGAAGGGGGGACGAATTTAAGCCCCTGGGAATGAAGGGAACCAAAAGCGTTGCCGATTTTCTAATAGATGCCAAGGTGCCCCGATACCTTCGGGATGAGGTGCCGGTTTTGACCTCAGGAAAGGAAATCGTCTGGTTGGTGGGACACAGGATCAGTGAGAAGCACAAGGTGACAAGCAAGACCAAGAAGGTGATCAGGCTGCGGGCAACTTTTTTTCGATGACCGGTTGTGAATCCGGCAGCTATCGCCGAGGAATGGTAGAGTACTCAAAGATTTGGGCATATATATTGAGGGCAGGCACGTAATAATAGTGTGAGACTTAAGCCGGTTCCGGTCTCACCTTGAATAACACGATCAATAGCCCGGATGAGTAGAAAGGCGAGGAGTCTTTTGTTCGTGACTTTGCCCACAAGATGAGAGGATGAAGCACGAAATCGGACTTCACATCTGAGGGGCTTTTGACTGGGGATTAAAGAAATGAATGTGACTGGGAGAAACTTCTTGAAGGGAAAGCAGATCGACCTCTTAAGCTTGCTCCAGCGAAAAGACTCACATGACCAGGGCCGGAAACCCGGGCCTCCCCGTCAGGGTTCGGGCAAGAAGAAACCTCCGGATGGGAAAAAGGAGGAGTTCAGGTGGAAGAAAGGAACCCGAACTTTGATCCTCTGGGTTTTCCTTCTGCTTCTGTCCATCTCCCTGTTCCAGTATTATTCCCGGAGCACAAGGGACGTGCTCACCATCACCTATACCGAGTTTATGCAGCAATTGGAGGAATCCAACGTCAAGAAGGTGACCCTGGTGGAAAAGGACATCCAGGGGGAATTCGCACGCAAGATATCCAAGACCACGGGAAAACAGACCGGCAGCTTCGCCAAGTTTGATCTCCACATTCCGTTTGAGGACCCCTCGCTTTTAGAGAAGCTGGAGGCAAAGAACGTGGAGATAGATGCAGAGCCACCCCGCACCAACTGGTCCGCCATAATCTTTACTTCGCTTCCCTGGCTGATTCTGATCGTCTTCTGGCTTTTCATGCTCAGGCAGATGCAGGGTGGGCCAAAGGGTCTTTTCTCCTTCGGAAAGAGCAAGGCCAAACTCTTATCTGGCGATCGGCCCAAGGTGACCTTCCAGGACGTGGCCGGGGCGGATGAAGCCAAAGAGGAGCTCCAGGAGATAATCGAATTTCTGAGGGACCCGGGCAAGTTTCAGAAGCTGGGAGGCAAGATACCCAAAGGGGCGCTGCTTCTGGGAGCCCCGGGTACCGGGAAGACCCTTTTAGCCAGAGCGATAGCCGGCGAGGCAGACGTGCCCTTCTTCAGCATGAGCGGGTCCGATTTTGTGGAGATGTTCGTGGGGGTGGGTGCTTCACGGGTAAGAGATCTCTTTGACCAGGGCAAGAAAAATGCCCCCTGTATCATCTTCATTGACGAGATCGACGCGGTGGGAAGGCATCGTGGTGCCGGGTTGGGAGGCGGGCATGACGAAAGGGAGCAAACCTTAAATCAGCTTTTGGTGGAGATGGACGGGTTCGAATCCAACGAAGGGGTGATCCTTTTGGCCGCCACCAACCGGCCGGACGTTTTAGACCCGGCCCTCCTGAGACCGGGAAGATTCGACCGGCAGATCGTTGTGGACATCCCGGACAAAAAGGGAAGGGAGGGTATCCTGAGGGTGCACACCCGTAAGATACCCCTGTCGCAGGACGTGAATCTCTCCGTGCTGGCTCGCGGCACCCCCGGTCTTTCCGGAGCGGATTTGGCCAACATCGTGAATGAAGCCGCGCTGCTCGGAGCGAGGAGAAATCGCGACAAGGTCACCATGCAGGATTTTGAGGACGCCAGGGATAAGGTGATGATGGGAACCGAGAGAAGAAGCCTGGTGATAAGCGAGGAGGAGAAGAAGCTGACCGCCTATCACGAATCCGGGCATGCCCTGGTAGGCAAATTGATTCCCGGCTCAGACCCGGTGCACAAGGTGACCATAATCCCCAGAGGTTTGTCGCTGGGTACCACCCATTATCTTCCCGTAGATGAGAAACACACTCACTCAAGGAAGTATCTGGAAACCAAGCTCTTAGACATGATGGGGGGGCGGGTGGCGGAGAAGCTGGTATTCGATGAACTCTCCACCGGAGCCGCCAATGACATAGAGAGAGCCACCGCATTGGCGCGGAAGATGGTCTGCGAATGGGGAATGAGCGACAAACTGGGTCCCCTGACCTTTGGCAAAAAGGAGGAGCAGATCTTCCTGGGGCGGGAGATAGCCACCCACCGGGATTACAGCGAACACACCGCACAGGAGATCGACAAGGAGGTCAGGCGCATCGTGGAGGAGGCGGAGGCCAAAGCCACCGAGCTCTTAAGCGCCAACCAAGACAAACTCCATACTCTGGCCAAGGTACTGCTGGAGAGAGAGATCTTAGACGGTGAGGAGATCGACAGAATCCTGCGGGGGGAGAAATTAGAGCCGGTCAAGCTGGAGACAGAGAAGAAGAAAACGTAAAGTTGTCGGTCGGCAGCCCTTCGATTTCGCTCAGGACGAGCCCGCAGTCAGCCGCATGGATAAAGAGAAAATCCAAAAAGCAGTGAGAATGATTCTGGAGGCGGTGGGGGAAGATCCGGAGAGGGATGGGCTTCGTGACACTCCCAAGAGGGTGGCGGATTTTTACCAGGAGATCTTTGCCGGACTCTCGGAGGACCCTGAGGCTCAGATCAAGCTCTACTCGGCGCCCAACCAGGACGAGATGATCATCGCCAAGGACATCTTCTTCCACTCGCTGTGCGAGCATCATCTTCTTCCCTTCTTTGGATTAGCGCACGTCGCCTACATTCCCAGCGACAACAAGATCACCGGATTCTCCAGGCTGGTGCGGGTGATAGAGGTCTTGGCCAGACGCCCTCAACTGCAGGAGCGGCTCACCGCCCAGATCGCGGACGTCTTGATGAAGGTCCTGGCTCCCAAAGGGGTGCTGGTCATCATGGAAGCGGAACAGATGTGTCTCTCCATGCGAGGTTTAAGAAAACCGGGCACGGTCACCGTCACGTCGGCTGTCAGAGGCGATCTGAAAAAAGACCCCTTAAGAAAAGAAGCCTTTGGACTGATAAAGGGGTTTGCCCCGGAGAATTCGCCACCGGAGAAAGTGAGTTCCCCAAGGTCTGCGCGTGCCGAAAATTCTTCTCGTCAATCCGGT
The DNA here is from genome assembly GCA_965369445.1 of uncultured bacterium. Classification (GTDB taxonomy): domain Bacteria; phylum Zixibacteria; class MSB-5A5; order MSB-5A5; family SM1-73; genus SM23-73-3. The sequence goes on from CBDUQU010000050.1 coordinate 16,577, forward strand.
AGTTAGAACAACATCTATCTTAGTTCGGTTCACCACGAGCACCCCCCCAACTCTTGAGTCTTCCCGTTCTTGCGGGAACCAAGATAAGGCGGGGTCTCGAGACTCCAAAGAATGGAATCGAAATCAGCGCAACAGAAACTCAAGCGAAAGTCTCGCAAGATGATTATCCAGTTCAAGACGAAAAAGCTCGACCTGTCTGCCCGGACTCATATCATGGGGGTCTTAAACGTTACTCCCGATTCATTCTCCGATGGAGGTAGGTTCTTCAAGTTAGAGGATGCTGTCAGCCAGGGAATGAAGATGATCGGGGAGAGGGCGGATATGATCGACGTGGGAGGCGAGTCCACCCGCCCCGGGTCTGATCCGCTGCCTACGGAGGAGGAACTCTCCCGGGTGATTCCGGTGATTGAAGCCCTGTCCAAGAAAACAGATGTCCCTGTCTCAATCGACACCTATAAAGCGGAGGTGGCAAGGCGAGGGCTGGATGCGGGGGCGCAGATGATCAACGACATTTCCGCCCTGCGGTTCGATCCGAAGATGAAAGAGGTCGCCAGCAAATACAAAGTGCCTATCGTGTTGATGCACATAAAGGGTACTCCCAAAGACATGCAGAAGGATCCATCTTATGAGGACGTGATCGCCGAAATCACAGAGTATCTGAGGCAAAGTATAAAGATAGCTCAGGAGGCAGGGATTGATCGGGGAAAAATCATAATCGATCCGGGGATAGGATTCGGAAAAAAACTCCAGGACAATTTAAATATCTTGAAAAACCTAAGAAAGTTTTCTATATTGGGATGTCCGGTTTTGATCGGCTGCTCGCGAAAATCTTTTATCGGCAAAATATTGGATGCGCCTATGGAGGAGAGATTGGAAGGTGGCTTAGCCGCCTTAGCGGTATCTGTGATGAACGGGGCCAACATCGTCAGGGTGCATGATGTGAAAGAGAGCAAAAGAGCTGTCAGTTTGATCGATGCCGTTATACGCGTAGAATAAACACGCATCCTTGAGGTGCAGGTTTTGGCCTGTTGATAAGGTTATGGAATTATTTCATATCAGCTTCATAAAGTTCACTTTAGCGGATTTGATCGACGTGGCCCTGGTGGCGTTTCTGTTCTACCGGGTGTTGATCCTGATGAAAGGAACCCGGTCGGCGCAGATCGTTTTGGGAGTCTTCCTGCTCTTTTTCATCTCCTTCCTGGCATTCTGGTTCAGGCTGGAAGGACTGAAGTGGCTCATTACCAACATCGCCACCGTGGGGATCCTGGTCCTGGTTATCGTGTTTCAGCCGGAGCTGCGGAATGGTCTGGCTCAGATAGGACACAGCAAGCTCTTTCGCGTGTTCTTCAGATACGAGAAGAGCAAGACCCTAGACGAGCTGGTCAGGGCGGCCGTCCGGCTCTCTCAGATGCGCTACGGGGGGCTGGTGGTAATCGAAAGGGAGATCGGGCTGAAGGATCTCGTTGAGACGGGCAAGGCGGTCAACGCTGAGGTCTCGGCTGACCTGCTGGTGACCATCTTCACCCCCTACACTCCTCTTCACGATGGCGCAGCAATCGTCCAGGGAGATTATGTGGTGGCGGTGGCCTGCACCCTTCCCCTGACTCAGAATCCCCGGTATGCCAAGCTCTTCGGGATGCGGCACAAGGCCGCCGTCGGGGTGACCGAGGAATCGGATGCCATAGTCATGGTAATTTCCGAGGAGACCGGAAAGATAGCCATCGCCTACAAGGGAGTTCTGTACGAGAATATCGACAAGTCGACGCTGAAGGAGAGGCTGGTCAAAATGTCAAAATCCGGCTGATCCATTATTCAAGCCTTTTGCTTCCTGTCGAAAGGCGCCATGCTCTTTATCGATTACGCGGAGATCTCGGTCAAAGGGGGAGATGGGGGAAGAGGGTGTGTGAGCTTCCGACGGGAAAAGTACGTGCCGAAGGGCGGGCCGGATGGAGGAAATGGAGGGGATGGCGGAAGCGTCACAGTTCAGGTAGACCCTCATATGACCACCTTACTGGATTATCGCTATAAGAAGCACTACAAGGCGCAAAACGGAGAGCCGGGTCAGGGGGGCCTGAAACAGGGCAAGAAAGGCAAAGGTGTTACCATAAGAGTCCCCCCCGGGACCGTTTGCAAGGAGCTGGAGACGGACAGGGTGCTTGCGGATTTGACCAGGAAAGATCAGAAAGTGGTGGTGGCTCAGGGCGGGAAAGGAGGGAGGGGCAACGCTTCCTTCAAATCCCCCACACACCAGTCACCCAGAAAGGCAGAGCCTGGAATCAAGGGGGAAAGAAAAAAACTCTCCCTTGAACTGAAGCTTCTGGCCGACGTGGGGCTGGTGGGGCAGCCCAACGTGGGCAAGTCGACCCTGCTTTCCCGGCTGTCGTCTGCCAGGCCCAAGATAGCAAGCTACCCCTTCACCACCCTCACCCCGAACCTGGGGATGGTCAAACTGGAAGATCACCGCAGCTTCGTTTTGGCCGATATCCCCGGTCTGATCGAAGGGGCGCATCAGGGAAAAGGGTTGGGTCACGAGTTTCTCAAACATATTCAAAGGACCAAGCTTCTTCTTTATCTTTTGGATGCATCATCTGACGATATTCAGGGCGACTACCAGGCACTTTCAGAGGAGATCAAACTTTTCGATCCACTCCTCTCCCGGCGTCCCCGGGTGGTAGCGCTAAACAAGATCGACCTGTGGGAAAAGCCGAAAGAAATAGAGATCGATGGCGGCAAAATGCCGGTTTGCCGTATCTCCGCCCTGACCGGAGTAGGTTTAAAAAAGCTTCTGGGAGTTCTGAAATCTAAATTGGAGGAGATCAGGGAATTATCCTGAGGCATTCGGTTCGAACCAAAGTAACTTCCCTCTACCCCATGAGGGTGTGTCGGAATTCCGGTTTTTGTAGCCGCACCCGTACGGGTGCCAGATTGTGATGTTGAAGACCAACAACTTACGCCCGTACGGGCGGCTACAACTGCAATACATCATGACGAAACAGC
>CBDUQU010000051.1:0-19573 GCA_965369445.1 uncultured bacterium
TAATAGTGTTACCTATGTCTCCGAACACCTGTTACCCTTCTCTCCGGTCTGTACACTTTGCAAGAGAGGGGGAACAAAAGGGGGTGAGTTCAAAGAATTTGTTGGTTTCCTTTGGGACATAAACATAAGGAATCGCATATCAACATGAATGCTTCACTCCAGCCTATTCTTTACCAACTCTCTTGGAGTAGAGCCTTTTTTCCAAAGAGAGTGTTTTTGTCATTCCCTTTTGGTGGTCTTATAGCCGACTTTCTCGAGTTTCTCTTCTATGCTCTTCTCATCCACCTCTCCGTCCACCTTAACCAGGTTATCTCCCAGCAGCACCTCTACATTTCTGACGCCGGGAAGCTCCCTCACTGTCTGCTCAACCTTTACCTGACAGCTTTTACACTCCATATCCGGAACGTAGAAGGTGAATCTTGCCTCGGGCATCTTTTCTTTCTTGGTTCCCAAAGAACCCCTGAAAACCAGGCCGACGAACAGAATCAGACAGACCAGCTGCAGCAGGAACGGCAGATCTCTACCCTTAAACAGCATATCAGTGGCTACTGCACCGCCGAGCAGAGAATCCAGCAGGATGCCGAACGTCACGGCAAGAACCATTATGGAGAGAAGATAGATAGCGATCACGTTCTTGCCGAATTTCTTTGCCACGAATGCAATCGCCACCGCGTTGGTGGCGGTACCGGCGATGAGAAAAGCCAGCGCTGCCCCCGGCATCAATCCCTTGGTCATCATGGCGGCGGCGATGGGAACCGAGCCGATCGCACAGACATAAAGTGGGACCGATATCACCAGCACCAGCGGATATGCTATAATTGGATTGGAGAGATACTCCCGGGAGATGTCCTGCGGTATGATAGCCGCTATGGCGCCTCCCAGCAGAACCCCTATCATCACCGTCTTTCCGATGTCCTCAGGTAGAACTCCGAACCCATACTTGAACCCATCCACCAATCTATCTTTGAGAGAAACAGGTCGTTCGCTGGCTGGTCTGATATCTACCTTCTCGCCGTTTTCCTTCACCAAGAGACTCACCAGCGCACCCACCAGAAGTCCCCCGATCAGCGCGGAAATCGGCCGGACGATGGCAAACGTCGCTCCTAAGAAGGCATAAGTCACGAATATTGAGTCGATTCCGGTGGTAGGGGTGGAAACCAGAAACGACATGGTTGCTGCCTTGGATGCGCCGTCTTTTCTCAGCCCGGCAGCCAGCGGAATCACCCCGCAAGAGCAAATGGGCAGGGGTATGCCAAAGACCGTGGCTTTCCATACCGAGGCGAAGCCTCCGCCACCCAGATGCTGCTTGATGAATCTTTCGCCTATGAATGCATGAATCAAAGCTGAGAAGAGAAAGCCGAGTATCAGCCAGGGACTGACGATCAGGGCAAAGTCCCATATCTGCTTTATGGCATTCAGCAAGAGGTCAATCATAGTCTACTCTTCCTTCTCCAAACATTCCCTGCACACGCCCTTGAAGTACCCCAGCTTTTCATCGATCCGGTGTCCGTCTATTTCAATCTGCCCCTCGTAAGGGCAGTGCACCTCGACGTCGAAGATTCTGCCGCAGCTTTTGCACAGAAGGTGGTGATGAGGACACTCCTTCATATCGTATCGTGTCTCGGTTCCGGTGATGGTTACGGTATGGATGATTCCCTTCTCCACGAACGCGTTCAAGGTGTTGTAGATGGTGGTCTTGGATATGGTGGGTATCTCCCTGACCAGATCCTCGTATATCATCTCCACCGTGGGATGATTCTCGTTCTCTTCGAGGAACTCAAGAATCCTCAACCGCTGATAGGTTGGCTTGAGCCCTTTGGCCTCCAGAAGCTCTTTGTATCGATCCGCTTTTGAACTCATTACAAAATAGTATACGATACAATATTGGATTTGTTGAGGTTTTTCGGGCAATGGCCCATCTTTTTGATAACGCTCTGTGACACAAGGAATTAGGCGTCCGTCTGCAGCCCAAGCGACACGAAATAGTCCGTAGGCCGGGCATCTTGCCCGGCTGCAGTCGCAAATGGGCCGCGGCCGTCAAAGCCCCGCCCTTCGACTCGCTCAGGGTGGTGAGCAGAGTCGAACCACCAAAGGCGGGGCCGGATGTCCTTCAGACCCGTAGGGAATCCGACCCCTACCCAAACCTTGTGCTCGAATTAGACGTTTGTAGCCGGGAATATGGCGCAGAAAACAGTTGACAACGATGCAGGAATTACTATAATATTCCGAAGTGACATAACGGACGCGGCCTAGCGAGCAGGCCGCGCCTCTCGTCCGCCAGTGCAAGGACCTTGACAGCAGAAGACGCCCATCACACACGTGTGTTGGTCGGTATGACTATGAATGATTAGACAAGGGAGCAACGAAAGGTCAAATCGAAGGAAGGATGCGTCTATTCCAATCCCTGCTAGAAGGTGTTACCATCTCGACCACATATCTTGCATCACGGATTCTGGCACTCATAAGCTGGATCCTCGGGAATAAGACTCTGTGGTCCGGGCTTATTCCTACTGCGCTACTTGCCATCGTGGCTTATTGGGCGCTGCAGAGGACTGGCGATCAAATAGAGATATTGAGGGAGCAGATCAGCTATGTCCGAGAACCTGTTCTCGTGGTCTATTTGCGTGCACTCGACGGCCCGTATCACCCTATGAATCCCCCTATGTTATACCTGGCAAATATCGGTAGCGATACTGTGGAGAATGTAGACGTTCGCGTTCGTCTATTGTTGATGAATGAGACCGCCATCTATTCGTTCGGTCCGTTATCAGACGAAAGAATAACCCTGGTTGGAAGGGTACAGTGGACTCCAAAGGAAAGGCAACTTCCGCGTCTTACTCTCGCGCCCAACGAGGAAAAGGTGTTATGGTCCGAGATTTATATGTCGCTGCTGCCATCATACCGCATCCCCGCTCCCAAGGGAGATTCCTTCATGTATGATCTGCGATCCCTGGAAAAGCAACTCGAGGGGCAATGCGTTCTATTCGTCCAATGCCTGTACAGGAGAAAAACCGATTTCGCACCGTGCGCGGAGACAACTTGGCTATATTATGACACCGGGTTCGGGCTCCACAAAAAGCTAAAGTCCATAATCGGAGGGCCAAAGGTAATACGCCGCGCGACGGACTACCTCAGAGATGGACCGGAGATGTCAATCGTCATTCAAGAAAGCGAGTATGTGGTTTGGCGGAGCAGCTTGGGCGCGACTCCCATCATGGTGAAAAGGTTACCTAGGCAGTGAGTCATAAGTCGCGTGCTGCTGTTACCATTCATTTGTCAGGTGTGCAGGGCACCCGACAAACTACCTTCAACTTCATCAGTTCAGAGAGGAGGATGAACAATGGCTTGTCTGGCAGGTAATCCAAATTGCACCTGCAACGAAGCTTCAAAGATATTCTGCAAAAAATGCGACAAGTTGATCCAATCCCGTTGTACAAGGTGTGGCAAGATCATCGAAGAGAGAAGCTGAAGCTGCCGTTAAGAACCTGGTGCAGGTTCAACCGACATTCTCTTAAGTGATTTTTCAGCAGCCCCTTGGGTGGCTCAGAGCCTTGCTGCGGGCGACCTGCCACTGACCTTTTTCGCAGGCGTGTAATATGGCACTTCAAACAGTGTTTCAGGTGTTATGCGGATACGTATAAACAATGTTAGACGGCATTAAACTATTTCTACTTCTCTGGATCATTTTTCTGAATCTCTTGGAGGATTTGAAATCAGCTCGTCTTACCGTGCTCGTAGTACTTTTTTCGTTCTAATCGGTGTTGCGGGTCTTCTCTTAAAGAGCTGGTTCTCGGACTCATTATCCGATTTTGCGTTCAGCTACGCTGGGAACCTCTCCGTTTCATTTGCGGTCTACTTCATAGTTAGACTAGCAGCTCTTGGCAAATTGAACCCTGCTTTTTGTGCCATCATTGCTCTTTCGATCGTGGAGCTATTCGAAGCAACTAACGGGTTCGGTGTGATGACAAACACTTATGACCGTTTTGATTTTGTGGCGAACGCTCTCGGAGTTGCTCTGGGTGTTGCGGTTGATGTAATAACATCACAAGTTTCACTTAGACGAACAACGTCAGAGTAGTTTACTGGGGTGCTCCACATCAGACGAATGCCGCCTAACCTTTCGCTGGAGCCTGGGTGGCTCATAGCTCTGCTTTGCGATAGTTGGCCAGCAGTGGGTTGAGATTAATCTTGCGGACAGGCGGGAGGTTTCCTATCTTTTGTCGGGTGGCCCACAACTGCGCTGTGGTGGGCGCCGGCCTGGGTAGATCAAGGACATGAAAATGAGACCCTCAGTTCTGTTAAGACAACTTGAGAAACTGAAGAATGTCTACGGCGGCGATGCCGCTGCGCGAAAGCTAAGCCTGTTGAGCAAACTCACCCGGCGGTTAGAAACAGCCGATCAGGTCCGCCGGCTGCACGAGTTCCTGTGCTTTTTGCACGCCTACCCCGACAGCGGGCCGGTTCTAAAGCAGGTAGAACAGATGCTCGCTCGGTTCGCCAGGCGCGGTGATCTGCGCCGTCATCGCCGGGCGCTTGCCGATACCGGTATCGCCGGTACGAACGTCAACTATTCTTTCTTCTGGCCTACTGCCTGCTGGATAGCCAAACGCTTCCCGGATTGCCTCACCATCAATTGGGCGGAGTTCACCAACAAAAATAAGCTGGTGGACCTTCTGCCCATCCTGCTGCCTTACTGCGAGTCCCCTGCTCTCGACACGCTGACCTATCCGCCCAGGGAATGGCTCAACCGTCTGAAAGGAACCGGCGAGACGGATGCCGCCTTCCTCATTCACCGCTTCGCAGCCCTTCGGGCCAGTTCGTTCACGCGGGAGAAGCTCTTCGAGGATCTGGACGTCCCCATGCGGCTTTCGCCCGGTCCCGGCACGCCGACCCGCACCGGCGTCAAACTGCCCCAAATGCCTGTGGTCTTCCAAACCCGGCCCCTGTCCCGGGCTCGGCCCAATCTCAGGCAGGAGGTCAAAAAACCTCCTCTCCGGGTGCGCTTACTTGCACCCCGTGAAGGTCAGCGAATGGTCGACGCAGCGCTTGCGGCGATGATCACCCGCTCCCGCGCCCTCGACGCCTTCGATTACGGCGACAAAAACGACGTCAGGCTGGTCGATTGCGGGCAGGGCCTCCAGTTCGCCTGCATCGGCCAGATCCCCGAACGTCGATTGATGCTGGAATCCGTCTACGGCTTCCTGACCATCAAGAACGGTGTGTCCATCGGGTACGTACTCACCAGTTCGCTCTTCAGTTCCTCGGAGATCGCCTACAACATGTTCGAGACTTATCGGGGCGCCGAAGCCGCCCCTATCTTCGGACGCGTCCTGGCCATGGCCCGCCACATTTTCGGCGCCGACGCGTTTTCCATCGATCCCTTCCAGTTGGGACACAACAACCCCGAGGGGCTCAAGTCGGGCGCCTGGTGGTTCTATTACAAACTTGGCTTCCGCCCCGAGGACCCGGAGGTGCGCCGGCTTTTGCGGTCAGAGCTGCGGCTCATGCGAGAGAATCCCCGGCATCGCTCCAGCACAGCGACCCTGAAAAAGCTCTCCTCTGAGCCTCTGTTCCTCTACCCCGACCGGGCAAAGCAGGACGTCCTGGCGAAGATACCTATTGGAGAACTTGGCCTGAAAATCTCGCGCCTGCTGGCGGACCGTTTCGGGGCCGACCGGGAGAAGGCGGTTCGAACGCTGTCGCGCGAGGCAGCGCAACTGCTAAGGGTCAGGAGTCAGCGGAGTTGGCAGGCTGGCGAGCGGCTGGCCTGGGAACGGTGGAGCCCTCTGATGGTGATGTTACCAGGAATCTCCCGCTGGAAACCTCAGGAAAAACGTGCACTGGTGCAGGTCGTCAGGGCCAAGGGGGGGCGCCGCGAGTCCGACTTCGTGACGCTGTTCAACAAGCATCGGCGCCTGCGGCGAGCCATATTGAAACTAACAGAAGAAACGCCATAGCAAGAGAACTCGATGCAGTGAATTCTTGTTGTGTAGCTCTTGCCCACCTCGACGAGCGCAGTCTCTGCCGCGTCCGAACTGAGAGTCGACATGTATTCTTTGGCTCATGCGCATGGCATTGAAGGGGCAGGGCCGAATGCCCTTCAGGGTGTCCTTCGATCCCGAAGATCTTCCTTCGACACTGAGTCTCAGGACGAAGTGCAGGATCGAGGGAAGTCCCTTTCCTTCGACCCTGAGGTCTCAGGACCGAAGTGCAGGATGAACCCTGCCTTATGATTGTGTGGGAGGCATTCCATAACACATAGAGGCGGGAATTCATCCCGCCTCTGCGCGTAGTAGTCACAACAAAAAAAACCTCCCGAGTGGGAAGCTTTTCGTGCTTCTATAGAAAACGCCCCTTACTCCTTTTCTTCATCTTTGGCTTTGTCTTCTTTCGTCTTCGATTGATCCAGGTCCACCATTCGGATATCGCCGGCATACTTCACCACCACCGGCTCCACTATCTTCAGCAGCCGGTTGGTTACTTCCTTGATCCTGAGCGCGCCGGTCTCGATCTTTTTCAACTTGTCGATGGTGTCCTGATCCAGATTCTCCGGTCTGCTCAAAAGAAGCTGGGCATATCCCAGGACCGCTGCCAGCGGGTTGTTTATCTCGTGATTGATGGTGACCGCGGTCTCTACGATCGCATTCAGTCTCTCAGATTTTATTAGGTCCTCCTGAATCTCTCCGCTTATCCTGTCCCTCCACAAAGAAGCCTTGGTGAAAGCGATGCCTATCTGGTGACTTAATGCTTCAAAGAGTTCTTCGTCTGCGCTCAAGTTGGTGTAACCCTCGACTAAGCCGGCCAGGGCGCCGACCGTTTTTCCATCTCTCTTTATAGGATAGGAGAAAACGCTGTGCGGCCCTTCGCTGTCAAAGGTGGCATAGATGGACTCCATACGAATCTGCTCCCTCATCGTTTCCATCACCCGCTGGTCAAAGTCGCGCAAGATATTGACCTTTTCTATCGAACCGGAGGCCATCTGATGAGCCACTTTCCTGGTCTTCTCATCCCACAAGGTTGCGGAGGCACACTGCAGCCTGGCGACGTCCAGAAGTCCATCCAGCGCATCCTGCAGAATCTGGTTCATCTCCACCGACGAGTTGATCTTCTGCGCCAGATCCTTGAGTAGCAAAAATTTCTTGTATTCTATGCTCTTCTCCATTTGCGTCCTTTGGCTATGTTTCAAATTTCACCCGTAGAAAAAGCAAAACATATGCCGCTGGGAGCTGTTTCTCACCTGTGAGCGCAGTTCGTACTTTGCGCCATCAGGACAGCTCAAGGCCCCGAAACCTCAACTCTTTCCGACAGTTATCGAGCTCATCGAAATAGCCATTCAGGTATTATCACCGGAATCGGTCGAAAGGTCAAGTAAGAATCGTGTTTTGATGTGCAACCAGGTTCACACAAACTGCAAAGTCCCGGCGGGATGAGGGGTCATCCGTCATTGTTCATTCGTCATTGGCTTTTCGTCATTCGTCATTGTTCATTCGTCATTGGCTTTTCGTCATCCGTCATTGTTCATTCGTCATTGGTCGTTCGTCATTCGTCATTGGTCGTTCGTCATCTCTGTTATGACGGGGGCTTGTCCTGCACTTCGTCCTGCCCTTCGGTCCTGCCTCGCACTGAGTGCGCTTCCTTCGACATCCCGCCTGTGGCGGGAGACGAAGTGCGGCACGAAGTGAGACCTCAGGGTCGAGGGAAGACTCAGTGTCGAAGGAAAGGCTTGATATGAAGGATTGAACCCCCGCCATAACTCTGAGATCTGAGCGGGACCGGGGGATTCATCCTCAGACACAAAAGCTGGGGATGATAATCTACAGATCCGTATGGACGTCCCCAGCGAGCAGAGACCTTGACTATCCCACTCGAATTTCACCATCCAACGAGCAAATTTCTTCTTGACTATTTGGTTTTTGCGCTTATTTTAATTGTTGCGAAAGAAGGAATGCTTCCGTAAATCGGAATTGGAAGGAATCTTTTTGATTGCCCCGGATCTACTTACCATAGCCATAGTGAGGAGGAAAACATGCGGAAAGGTGTCTTTGCTTTGGTTCTGACGATTCTGATATCTCCCGTCGTGCTGTCGGGGTTATGTTTCGCGGATCAGGACCCCAACGACCCGTACGGACCCGACTCTGTCCTGTTCAGATCAAGGGATTTCCTGGTACCCTGTCCGCCTGAGCCCGGGCAGGTGGTGATACCGCTCTACTTCAGAAATGACACCACCTTCATCGGGCTGCAGGTGCCGCTGGCCTGGACCGGACCTGCGGATATGGATTCGGTCAGCTTCTTCGGAAGCAGGATTGCTTACCTGTTCGACAGGACCGTGACCATCGACAATGGCAACAAGAAGGTCTTGCTTACCGCTTCTGTGGGCAGTCAGCAGCCCATCCCCGACGGCAGGGGCATGCTGGCCAAGTTCTATTTCTCCACCAGCGACACCGGATATCTTTTCATCGATACCGTGGCCAACTCTCCTTCTCCCCAGGAGCATCTCCTCTTCATGCGGGAGGATTCGGTCACCTACACCCCCCAGTACCGGATGGGACAGTTCCATTTGGTCTGCGAGCAGGACCCCAACGACCCGGACGCGCCCGACTCGGTCTCCTTTTATCCCGAGTATGCTTACTTTCCTCTTCCCAGCGGGCCGGGGTTATTCTATGCCCATCTGCGGGTGGCCAGTGACGACTCGGTCGGAGCTATTATTCTTCCCTTGAGCTGGTCAGGCCCGGTTCATTTCGATTCGATTACGTTCAGGGAAGCAATATTCGAAGATTCAATAAGAATCGTCAATCCGGACACGCTCGACCAGACCGTCCTCATCGGCTTGATTCCGCTCCACGATCCTCCCATCCCTCCGGCTCAAGGGCTTTTCACCACGCTCTGCTTCACCTTGACTGACATGACCGGCCTGGTACAGATCGACTCCTTGTTCATGCCTCCGATCAATCATCTGCTTTTTACCACCACAGAACCGGAGGGCTACTGTCCGCAGTACGTGTCCGGGGAGTTTCCCGTCCTGTCCTACTGGCCCGGAGATGTCACCTTTGATGGAGAACTCGTAGACATCTCGGACGTGGTCTATCTGATCAACTACATATACAAAGCTGGTCCGACTCCGCCTCATCCCATCTCGGCGGACATAAACAACGCCATTCCGGACAGGATCATCGACATCGAGGACGTGCTTTACCTGATCAACTACCTGTACAGGTTCGGGCCGGAACCCTACCCGGGCGACCCATGGTAAAACCGAAACATTTGGCTGGGAGGAAGGAAGTTAGGCCGGCCTAATCAAACGATTTCTGGACTGGCCAACCGAAAATGTGCTTGACAGTTGTGGGTTTTAGTCTATATTTGAATTACTGTTTTCTTTGAGCTTTTTTGTGCGATCTTCCAGCGGGAGAAGGAGAGAATTCATTTCATTTGATCGCCCATCTGAATCATCCAAGTTGCCCGCACTCTTTAGGGGGCGAGGCGTGAACCTGGATTCGATCTTGCAATTCGGGTGCAGAACTTTAGTTCAACCTTTTTGAATCAAGGAGTCTTACCATGAGGAGAAAGGGCCTGTTCTTAGCTGAAGTGGCTATCTCAGTGTTGATGTTGTTCAACCTATCCTGGGGCCAATGTCCGGAGGATCCCAACGACCGCGGGGAATGCGATACCTTGAACGTCATCTGTCTGGACTCCGACCAGACTCCAGGCACCGGGCCATGGGTTGTCCGGTTTCCTTATTTAGTCACGCACGACCAGACGGAAATAGCTGATTCCGTCGCCGGATTTGTCATCCCCATCGCCTGGACTCGTACCAACCCTTCCGCTTTTTGCAGCGCGAGCGCGCACTGGAATGCGACTTCCGCGCTCTGGGTTTTTCCGGATTTCGACAGGAGCATATTCCGGCACATTGTGGAGGGCACCGACACGCTTATGCATAATCGCATGGGCCACCTGGGGGATGACTTTATGGGCGGGGACTGGGACACCCGCATACTGGAACTGGACTCCGATTTAGGATACGCCCGTATGTCCGCGATTGCCACGGGTTCGCAGGATCAGCTCTGGTGGGAAAGTGACAGGGTTTTGTTCGCCACCCTGACCCTGGTGATAGAGGATACCATGCATGTCTGCATGGATACGGTCTTCTGGCCTCCCACCGGCACTTTTCTCTTCAGCCGCGCCGATGCCGTCACCTATGTGCCCAGGAGCAACCTGCCTTACTGTTTCTGGATCGGCCCCCCCCGGATTCAGGTTACCTCTCCCGACGGAGGCGAGGTGTGGATAGTGGGCGAGACCCACGACATAACCTGGGTCTCGGAGAACTTTGACGGGGAGTTCGTGGATATCGAGTTCTCAACCGACGGAGGGGGCAGCTGGATACCCGTCGCGCAGGATTATCCCAATGACGGGGTCTATTCCTGGCTGATTCCCGACTCAACTTCCGAACAGTGCCGGGTGAAGGTATCGGATGCCGACGACGGGGACCCATACGATGAAAGCGATGACGACTTTTCAATAATATACACGTCTTACTTTTCCATCGATGCCGAGCCCGATACCCAGTGGGTCAAGCAGGGCGACACCACCGAGTACCAGGTGATCCTGACCTCATTTTACGGGTTCAACTCACCCTGTACCCTGAGCATGGAAGGTTTGCCCCCTCAGGCCACCTTCGAGTTCGATCCTCCGGTGGTTACTCCCACCGATACTTCCCTGCTGACTGTTGTGGTAGATTCTCTGACCCCTCTGGATCTGTATGAACTGACCATCATCGGCACGGAATTGACCAAGCAGATAGCAGATACCACCGGGGTCCTGCTCTACGTCATCGCCTCTCTAAACCGGAAGCCGGAGCTTACCCTCCCGGGGCCGCAGACGGCATACGCCGGCCTGCAGATCTCCTTCCCCGTGATTGCCATCGATCCGGATACGTTAGACACGTTGATTCTGGCCAAGACTGGAGTGGGAGACTTTCCCTGTTATCCTAGAGTTTCGCCTGTAGTCTGTTACTTCCAGTGGACCACCACGGCCGACGACACCTTGAACTCCCCGTATACCGTGATGTTTACCGTCGAGGATGGTCGTGACAGCACCGATACCGGCGTGGTGGAGATAACCGTCCTGCCGTACAGCGTGCCTCCCTCGCAGATGCCCGGCGACGCCAATGGAGACGGCATGGTGGAGGTATCCGACATTGTGTTTATTTTAAACTACATGTTCCAGGGAGGGCCTCCATCCAATCCTCCAGCGGCCATGGATATTAACGGGGATTGCTTTGTGGGCCTCTCCGACTTAATCTGGCTGATCAACTATCTCTATCGCGGCGGGCCGCCGCCTCAGATCAGATGCCTCCCCGGTGATTTCAACTATGATGGATACGTCAATCTCCTGGATCCCCCATATTTCGTCGATTATATGGCGTACGGCGGGCCTGCTCCCGTCTCCATGAGATCGACCGATGTTAATTCCGATTGCTTCATTAACCTGGTGGATCTTGTTTATGAGATCAAGTACCTGTTGAGAGGTGGGGCAGCTCCCGAACCCGGCTGCGTTGCACCCGCACTGGCCGGCGCAGAAGAACCACTACCTCCGGGCATGGCTGAGGTGGGCTTCTCCGAAATGCGATACGATCCCGCCTCAAGGGTAAGCTGGATGCCGGTTTTTGCCAGCTTCGATGACCCGGTGCAGGGTGTGGAGCTCTCCATCACCTTTGACCCAGACGAAGTCTCGCTGCTTCCACCAACACTTACCTCTAGGACCGTGGATCTGGGACTGTTCTATAATCTGGAGCGCGGGAAACTGGTGGTAGGGCTGGTGGACTTAAATGGGGTCAACTTCATCCGGCCGGGAGATGGTCCCATACTTAACCTGAGATTTGTCCCCGCGGATCCGACCTCGTTCGATTTGACCAGCATTCAGATTGAAAAGGCCACCTTCGTGAACGGACAGGCGCAGGAGATGACGGAGCAGTTGATCAAATAGGTTCAGTAAACCATGGAAATTGAAGAAACGGGTCATTCTGTCCAGAGCACCTGTGATGGAAGGACCCGTTTTCTTATGCTCCATGCCGGATGCAAGCGCCATCCCAATCTATGTCGTAACAAAGTTAATGATTCTTAGAACCTGAACGCTCTATCAGAGAATGCGTTTTACCATCAGTGCGGAGGTCAGGGAGAATGGGAAGGTTAATCTGTTCGAAGTGCGTGAAAGTTTTTGACATACCTGAGCACGGCAAATGTCCTCACTGTCACTCGGGTCCGCCCCACGTTTACGATTTCAAGAACAGAGACGAATTCTTAAAAGAGAAAATCCCGCAGGTTTTGGAGGAGAGGAAAAAGACCGGGCTGGAAGGTCTTGTCGGCGGATTGCAGTGCGTGATCATCAATACGGAGCCGGGGAGGCACCAGGATGCGGTGGATGAACTCTTAAGGTTCACCGGCCTGGAACTGGATCAGGCCTTTTCGGATTCAGACTTCCAAACCTGCGTGCTGAGAACGCCAAATTCGGTCGATTTTCTGGTCAGATCCAGGATACGGGCGGAGAATCCGTTCACCGCTTTCAACCTTTTCCCTAAGTCGAAGCACCTCCCCAATACCCGTCTGGAAACTTTCGTCTTTGAGACCGAAGATTTAGAGAAGTACTTTGCCATTCAAAAACGCAGAGGTGTGCGGTTCCTCACCGATGAGATAATTCACGCTGAGAACTTCTCGTTCATACAAACGGTACTTTCTGATCTCACCGGCAACTCACTCGGATTCATTCAGTGGAGGGGAGAGCAGGGTAATTACGCCACCTCCCAAAGCAAGGCGCTGAATTGGGACTTACAGAAGCCAAAGAGTGCCCATCTCCGGAACATAAAAGGGCTGGATCACACTGCCACCAGGGTGAAGGCCGAGGACCGGGATGCAGCCATAATCGAGTTCATGCAGTTGACCAACTATAACTTTGACTTCGCCATTTATGTGAAGCTGTTTAATTCCATCACCAACGTGACCAGGCTTTCCGGCGCAGATTTTGCCATGGTCTTCACCTCCGGGATATCGCCGTACCTCAGCGATGAGATTTCCGGGCCTACGGAGAAGTTTATTCACAACTACGGCACCAGGGTTCACCACATGGCCTTCCACACCGAGAAGATCGAGGAGACGTTCTCCGCGCTCAAACACGACGGCATGGACTTTCTCATAGACCTGTTAGGTTCGCCGGACGAGGGGTTGAAGCAGACCTTCAGCGCTCCTTCGGAGCATACCCTGCTGGTCAACGAATACATCCACCGCTACGGTGACTTTGACGGCTTCTTCACCAAGAGCAACGTGACTTTGCTCACCCGGGCGACGGGCAAACAGTAACGGCGGAACCCACTGTGGCCGGGCCGCAGGTGAAATCGCAGATAATGCTGACCTGCTTGAATCATATAAAAGAAAGATCCACCTGTACTGTCTATGGCACACGTGGATCAGATTTTCACAACTGAAAAGTCTTTACTCCCGAATCGGAGCTGTCGTTACTCCTCGATGATGATAGCCTCCGAAGGACAGGAGTCAGTCGCTTCTCTCACCGAATCCTGCAGGTCTTCCGGAACCTCCTCCTGTAGAACAATCGCCTTGTCGTCTTTCATCTCGAAAACCTCCGGGCACATCTGGACGCAGATCTCATCCCCGGTGCAGAGGTCAGGATCAATCTTGACCTTCATGATTTTCACCTCCTATTTGCTTCTGAATAGCAAGGAAAATGTCCCCATCAAATAACCATTCACATCTATACTTGAACTTAAGCCTTGGTGTTTGTGATTCATTTCGCTGTCCTTCAGGTGATACCATCGAGCCTTCCAGGTTAACCTTTCAGTGCTTCCTCGCTCAACACATCTTTTAGCTTCGGATGAACGAATATGCCGTCCTTGCGGATGAGGACGTCGTCGAAATATATCTCGCCGCCCCCGTACTCTTTGGTCTGGATCAGGACCAAATCCCAGTGTATGGCAGATTTGTTTCCATTGTCCGCCTCGTCATAGGCATTCCCCGGGGTGAGATGGATGCTGCCGAAGATCTTCTCGTCAAACAGGGTATCCTTCATCGGCTTCTTTATGCCGGGGTGTATTCCGAAGGCAAACTCCCCTATGTATCTTGCCCCCTCATCGGTATCCAGAATCTTCACCATTTTCTCTTGATTCACCGCAGCTTTTACGTCCACGACTTTGCCGTCCTGAAAGTGGAATTTGATCCCGTCATAAATCACCCCTTCATAAAGCGAAGGGGTGTTGTAGCTTATTTCTCCGTTCACCGAGTCTCTGACCGGCGCGGTAAAAACTTCTCCGTCAGGGATGTTGAGTTTCCCGTCGCATTTCTTGTTGGGTATGCCCTTGATGGAGAATGATAGATCCGTGCCGGGGCCGACTATTCGTACCCTGTCGGTCTGGCTCATAAGCTCACACAGGGGATTCATGGCCTTCGACATCCTGGCGTAATCTATGGTACATACCGAAAAGTAGAAATCCTCGAAGGCCTCCTGGGAGGTTTCGGCCAGTTGGGCAAAAGAGTTGGTGGGATAGCGCAGGACCACCCATTTCTTGTTCTTGACCCTCTCCTCCAAATGAACCGGCTTGTAGTAGATAGTCATATACTGATTCATCTTCTCCTCGGGCACGTCACCCAAGTCAAAGGCATTATCTCCTCCCCGGAACGACACGAACGCCTGCACCTGCTTCATCATGGAGAGATGAAATTCGGTGTAGCTTTTCAGTTGATCTTCGTTGCAATCCAGAAGCCATTTCCTGAGCAGGCTGTCGTCGTTGTAATACCAGAAGGGGATGGCCCCCTTCCTGGTCACCTCGGAGATCATCACCTTGGTCATCTCCAGAACCGGAAATCCCCTGGTTTCGATCCATACTCTCTCTCCCTTTTTTAACTCCAGGGAGTAGTTCACCAGATTCTTGGCCAGCGTGACCATTCTTTCGTCTTGCATTTCAATCTCCTTCTACTGAATGCTGATTGACATTTACCAGGTCGAACGGCGACAGTATACGAAATCTTAAAGCACCTGGCAAGCGCAAAAAAACTCAAGCGAGGAAGACGTATGGGTTCCCTCTCCCCTTGTGGGAGTCGAACCACCAGAGGCGGGAGAGAGGGGGTAGATTTTGTAGCCGCAGACTTTAGTCTGCGGGGGTGGATGGCGGGTGGCTCACAGGGTGATTGTCAGGCAACCCAACCCGCAAGTCCGGACTTGCTGGACATACTGGACTTGCTGGACTTTGTTTTTGATTTTTTTTATGGTTCGAAGTCCGGCGTCGAGATAGAAGATCGTTATCCCGGAGGGTGGCGTTGGCCCCTGGCTGGGTTTTGGCGTTTGTGAACCCGACGGCGGAGAGGGGCCGACCCACCGGGTGACAAGTGAGCTGGCTTTCTTTGCAGTCGGCATCAGGCTGATGCTTCATATGATTCTTGTCCTCCCTAAAGGCACAGCGTATAAAAAAAGAATCGTCTCCTCAATAATACTGGAGCAATCGCGTTCACCACTGAAGTTGTGGTTCGAGACTCACCATAAATTGTGAATTTGGTCTTTGTCGTAAGAGAGACACGCATTGGGGGCCTTTTTTGTCCCCCTGAGAAGGGGTTCACCCTGAAGGTTCACCCTGAAGGGGAAATCGAAGATCCGTAGGAGAGGGGGTTCTATGCTAATTTCGTAGCATTTTCCTTGATTTCTAAAGGTCTGCTCGCTATAATATTCGTTGTTAAGAGAGGTTGTATGTGCAGGAGGCAAGTCTGGGCATACCGGATTGAACCTAGTACTTCAGGCGCCGTGATAGTTCAGCACTCGAGGCGGTGAAAGGTAAAATACAAGGTCAGGTGCTCTGTGCGCTGAGCTACCCCGGCCTTCATAATAGTGCTTAGGGGCGTCCATATGATCTTTGACAACACCCATTTTTTAAAATAAATTTAAAATAATTAAAATATAATTTAAAAAAAGGTTGACAAAATGCCGATATACCCGTATAGTTATATGAACAAGACTGAAGTCCGAGAAATCGGACGATTGGGGCCAGCTACGGCTGGCCTTATTTTTTTATTGATTCTCAGGGGGCTGCCCCACGGCGGATTCAAGAGAGTCCAGTGTAATTCGCTCGACTGGAATCCTTTTTAGCTGCCAAGCCGTTCTACGCTTGGGATAGATTAGAACCGTTCTCTTTTTCTGCTGCTTGAGGTAATTCATGAGTCTTACAAAATCGCCGTCACCACTACATAGAACGAATCTCTCATAGTTGTTGATCCGAATTAGGGCGTCCATTGTGATTTCGACATCGAAATTGCACTTGCGCCTAAACTTGCGTGTCTTCTTGTCGTAGAGTTGGGTTGTCCACTTCCACACTACGGTGAAGCCCAGCTTTCTTAAGTCCTTGAAGTGGCGATGTTTTTCTTTTACATCTTGGTAGTGGTCCATAAGGGAAGCCCCCGGATTCCGTGCCAGGAAATGGTCTCTGCACATAATCCCGTCGTACAAGATAAATAGCGGATCTGGAAACAAGTGTTCAAAGTGCGATCTGAATTTTGGCCAGTCTATTTGCCAGTTTCTTTCTTCCAGGTAATAACGATAATTAGCCATATCGATACAGACAAGTGTTTTTGCCATGAAGTTCCTCCCCCTTAGGCAATAAGGATGTCTGGCCATGTCCAAATGTGACTTGAAATCTTCGCAGCCATTGCCGGTGTTATCCTAAGACTCTGGTGCATACGCATAAAGTTATAGTGAAAAAAGTGTAAGTCAAGGGCACATTTCAGATTTTTCAATTTCGTGGAGGAGGCCTTGGTTAGTCGGGTAAACCGTCGTATCTGCATACGCATGGTCAAATTCTGTCGCTCCCCGAAAGTAGTAGACACGTACTCAAGTTTCGGTCTGCCAATTATCGGCATCGGAACTATGCCGATTATTTCACTGGCGGCTGGCCCTGCCACCCCGCCTCAGGCGGACTTGCCACACCGGGTCTATCATCCAACATTTCGTAACATTTTCCTTGACTTCTACAGGTCAGCAGGCTATAATATTCGTCGTTAAGAGAGGTTGTATATGCAGGAGGCAAGTCTGGGCATACGGGATCGGAGCTTGTAGTTTAGGTGCCGTGATGGTTCATCACTCACGGCGGTGAAAGTCCGCAGTCCTTACGTCCTGTGCCCTGAGCCACCCATCACCAAAATAAGTCAGGAGTTCGTAAGAACCCCCAGACGGGCCCGTATGGGCGTCTGGGCACGGAGTTCCTGACCTACAAGCTGGAAACCATATAAACAGAAGTTGAATTTTTCAGGAAAGGAGCAGAACCATGGGCGAAACCAAAATCAAAATAGACTTAGGGCAAGGCACGATAGAAGCAGAGGGAAGTGAGGAATTTGTTCGTTCGATATACGCTGATTTCAAAGAGAGAATTCACGTTGCCACCACCACTCAACCAAATATGACAAAGCGCACCAAAGAGGGGGGGAAGGAGAAAAAGAAAACCCCACCCAAAATAAAGAAACGCACAGCTGCACCAGCACCTCAACTATTGAAAGATCTTGACCTTTCAGGAAAAGGCAAGAAGTCGAGTTTGAAGGAATTCTATGGAAAGTATACTGCAAAAAGCTACTTCGAGAAGAACCTAGTCTTCTGTTACTACCTACAGGAGGAGATAAAGAAAACCCCCATAACTGTTGATCATGTCTTCACTTGCTACCGCCATATTCCACGCATCAAGGTGCCAAAAGCCTTCGTCCAAAGCCTCTTAGACACTTCCTCCCGCAAGGGCTGGCTCGACACCAGTTCGCTCGACAATATCACGGTCCCTATTGGAGGTACAAACTATCTTGAAAACGATCTGCCTGAAGCAGAAGATAAATAATACAGATGAACGAAAAGATTGATTCCTTTCTTCTACAGATACCGGATCTGGAAAACCAATCACCGGCTAATCTTATAGACTACTTCGTTTACTACCTGACCATAATTGAAAATAGAAATGAAGTTCAAGCGTCAGATATAGAGGTATGTTTCAACCTGAGCAGACTCAAAAAGTACTCCAACATCTACAGCTATCTATTGCACAACTCCAAGCTCAAACGAGGAAAGAAACCCAAATACGTTAAGACGCAAAACGGTTACCAACTGGAGCGCAGTCATCAGCTTGACATTCAGAAGTCGCTCCACACTGGTCCCGCGAAAATTGAAACCAGCCACCTCCTTCGAGGATTATTATCCAAACTTAAGGATAAGAAACAGCAATCTTTCTTACAGGAGGCTATTGATTGCTATGAAATTGGAGCTAGGAGAGCAGCAATCGTTTTGGTATGGGTGCTTACGATTTACCATCTTTATGAATACATATTTAAAAATGAATTGGTTTCCTTCAATTCCGCTTTGTCAAAGAACAAGGATAAACGAATTAATGTGCAGAAGGTAACCAGAGTAGATCACTTCACGGATATTCCTGAAGTTAAATTTATTGAAATAGCCCGATCAGCAAAAATCATCAGCAATGACGTCCGCAAGATTCTTGATGCAAAGCTAGGAATTCGGAACTCCTATGCACACCCATCTGCAATCACCGTTTCGGAAGTGAAGACTACTGATTTTATAATCGACTTGGTTGAAAATGTAATAATTAAATACCAAATCTAACAAACGGCGGCACAGCCACGCGGTAAACCGCGCGCGTGAGCCGTGTCGTTAGGTTTTGTAATTAACTCAGCAAACCCTAATTGGAAAGGAGTCGAATAAAATGGCAGCACAAACATTTACAACTGAACTTGATGGTTACTGGAGAGAACCCAATAAAGGCAGCATCCCTGCAGAATCCGGCTTCTATTGCGTTTTCAGCTGTGTTCATCATGCTAACGAAAAAGCTGTCTCCTTAAAAAAACTAATTTATATTGGCGAAGCTGAAGATGTGAAGGATCGCATCTCAGACCACGAAAAACTCCCGGATTGGAAAAAGCATTTAAAATCAGGGGAAGTGCTCTGTTATAGCTTTGGAGAAGTCTCAGCTACCAACCGAGCAAGATGTGAAGCTGCAATGATCTTTAAGCATGAGCCGCCAGAAAATACTGAACATGTAAGCTCATTCCCATTTGATGAAACAACAATGAATTTGTCTGGAAAAACAACTCTGCTTTCAACGAGTTTTACTGTTAACAGGACATAAACCTAACAAGGCAAATTCACTCCTACTGCCTTTTCCGCTGCGCTCCAAACACGGTTGGCCCGGCCTGCTCCCCAGGCCGGGTCTATCATAGAAGCACTGAGATTTGTACCATTACCACCATTCCGGCCAGTTCTCTTCAATTGCCGGGGTGCCCCACCTCTTGCGGTGGGCCAGCTGTTCACCGCTTGCCGCGCCACTTGTGGTGAGCGTCGAACCATTTATGCTGAGTTTCGAAGCACTTGTGGTGAGCGTCGAACCATTCTAATACCTCCCCCCTATCCTCTCTTCCCACAAAGAGCAAATTCGCAACAACCTCAATGGTGAAGAGGATAACTCCACCGTGTATAGGGGAGGTACTATAAACGAAAAGTGTCCGGGAGACTTTTCCTTGGTCGAGGGTCTCCCAGCCGTACC